>DUIL01000008.1:0-1822 GCA_013330385.1 Candidatus Thalassarchaeaceae archaeon | reverse complement strand
CGACGCGATTCACACCAATGCATGAACTCAGCCATTTGAGAACGGCAATCGTCCTCTAGAACTCCTGTTTCAACTACAACTCCGTGTTTGCTCAAAGCATCTGCACCATCACCACGGACGGTAGGATTAGGGTCTAAGGCACCAATAACGACTTTCTTCACACCAGCCCAAAGCAATGCCTCAGTACAGGGAGGAGTTCGGCCAAAATGATTGCATGGCTCTAGAGTGACATAGGCGGTGCAACCTTGGGTTGCCTCTCCATTTGCTTCTGCATCCGCAATTGCCATTTGTTCAGCGTGTAAACCGCCTAGATGGTCATGCCATCCTTCAGCAATAATTTCACCATCTCGAACAAGAACGCAACCGACCAAGGGATTGGGCATAACTCGGTGGCGGCCACGTTCGGCTAATTCGATAGCGCGAGCCATGAAACGTGAGCCTTCTGACATGCTACTACCAGCACCTCCGCATCGAACATCACACATCATTCCTCGCTTTCGAAGAATTCAGTCAAATTTGTCTATCTCTATTCCCCGAGCATTGAAGTTTGGAACTGCTCCTCACTGAACAATGCCCCGCATAGCATGTATCCTCAATCCAAACGCCCGAGATGGACTCTCAGTCAAGCAATGGGACCTTTTCGAACCGGCTCTAAATGAGGCGGGATTCGAAATTGAACTGCTCCGCACAGAATATCCAGGTCATGCAACCGAATTGGCTCATGGACTAGCAAACGGTGAGCATGACATGATTGTAGCTGTTGGTGGAGACGGAACAGTACACGAAGTTGCTTCGGGTTTACGAGGATCATCGAAGACACTCGGCATCCTTCCAATAGGTAGTGGAAATGATTACGCCAGAGCACACGGAATACCAACTCCTAGAGGAAATAAATTCCCCGATATGCAAGCGGCTGTAGATATTCTCGTCAATGGAACTGATCGAAGAGTTGGGGCTGTACGTATCGAAGGACCTCCAGCGGTTGGCCATCCATCCATTCCAGACCCAGAGCATCATGCAGTAGATGGTGAAGCCGAGAAGCCCGGTAACATGGTTCGATGGAGTTTTCTCGAGATTGACAGTGGTGTTACATCCGCGGTTAATCGAATGAAGAATGAAGGTAAATTCAAATGGATTCGAGGGCAATTGAAGTATACAGCACTTGGAATTAGAGCAATCATGGGTTGGAAAAATCAACCAGGATGGATAAAAATTGATGAAGAACCCGGAGAAATAGTAACCTTCTCTGGATTATTTTGTATGAGCCAATGCCAAACCTTTGGTGGTGGATTCAAAGTCACTCCCGGAGCTGCTCCAACTCAGGATAAGCCCTCTCTACTACTGGCCTTTGGGCTGAGTAAATTGCAGATGCTCCTAATCATGGGACCTCTGGAGAAAGGTACTCACATTGGCAAGTGGAATAAGATAAGCATGAGAACTGCTCGAAAGTTGGAAGTGAAGGCTGTTGATTCAAATGGTAATCCATCAGACCAAAGTCACAATCCTCCAATGTATGTCAATGTCGATGGTGAGGCTGTCCTCACCACTCCGATTTCTATGAGTTACCACAGTGATCAGATGACTGTACGTGGCGCTGCCTCAATCCCTAATGAATAATGGCGCAGACGGAGAGATTTGAACTCCCGAGTCCAAGGGACACCGGATTTCAAATCCGGCGCTATACCAGGCTAAGCGACGTCTGCAGTGAGTTGGCGTGTCGGCTCTTTTTGATGAACCTATTCGGTCAATGAAGAGTGATTTAGGTACATCAGATGTTGTAAGTTCCTGGTCTACACCAAGCGGGTAGGCCAGTAATGGCATC
>DUIL01000089.1 GCA_013330385.1 Candidatus Thalassarchaeaceae archaeon | reverse complement strand
TAGACTGCAATGGCAAAGGATGGGTTATGGGTTCAGGTGGTGGTGCCCACTGTATGTGTGATGACGGTTACGAAAGACCTGAGGGTGATTGGTTGTCCTGTGTACTTGAAGGGTCAACAGAGGAAGAAAATGGCACCGACCCTCACTCTGAAAGTCTCGGTGAATATGAGGTCGGACATTCTACAGTCACATTCATTCTAGACAAGCAAATGCGCAAGAGAATTGCATATACCGGTACATCTTGGGATTTAGAAGGATTTGTTGAAGATTTACAAACTCTTGCGGACGAATAAATTGGATTACCCTGCTCAGGGCGGATTTGCAAGTTTTTACTAGTATTGCAAACATTTGCAGGTATATCTTGAAATGGTGTTGCGATTTCATTGAGTAATATGGAGAATGCAGAACAGGCGCGTAGCCTATTTCTTGCAGCACTTATGGTCGGCAGCGTAATGGTCGGAGTTTTATATTTCGATATAGAGCCAGATCCAGGGAACTTGCCGCCAGTAATTAGTGGAGATGAACCCGGTCAATTCGAGATTGGCACCTTGGACTCGATATCGGTGACTATCAGTGATGAGAATCTAGAAGAAATTGAATTAGACATTACATTAGATGGAAATAGAGTCACTAATTATCACGTGAATGAAGATGGTTCATTCATCGTTGACATTAGCAACCTAGGTGCAGGCGCACACTCCCTGAAGGTAATTGCAAGAGATACACTAAGGCAGGAGACTAGATGGTTCAACGAATTTACAATCAATTATCCTCCAGAAGGAATTGCAGAGATTATTCTAGACGATTTTCCTACAACTATAGATTATGGTGATGATGTATTACTGACGGGGAACCTTTCGCATACGAGCATCATAAGTTGCGAATTCGTTTGGTCAGATGGGAATATTGAAGAAAGTAGTCTTGGAATGCCAATGGATGAAGATGGTATGTTCATTCTTGGATTCAATAATTTACAAGACAATCTTACTATCGTGATGGAAACTACTTGTGGAATCAACATATTTACTGAAGCTTCTGCGGTTGTGGATTTTATCGTAAATCATCCAACGACAACACCAGGTTGTACCGACACTGAAGCCAACAACTACGACGAGGCCGCAGACGAAGACGACGGCTCGTGCACATATGATGAGCCCCCTGTAGAAGGCTGTATGGACTCCACCGCGACAAATTATAATGAAAATGCGGAGATTGATGATGGTTCGTGTGAGTATGAAGAACCTCCTGAAGACAATAGCACTGGTAGTCAAATTTGGTGGGCGGAAGTCTTACTTTGTGACTCCACGGAACAGGTTGAAGGAATAGACGACTACAATACAACAGAATTCGACAATCACATCTGTGAACTTTCTTTCACTCTAAATGAAACTCATATTCAAATTGACTCTAATGGACTACCCAACCATGACCTAGAATCGGGGCCAGGGTGTTGTGCAAGTGCTCAAGATGACCACCAATGGACTCTACCACTAGAGCCTTCAAATCAAACTGGTTGTGACCCCTCCACCTCATCCGATGGATGTACTCTAGCACCAGAAAGAGGACCTGTTGCAGTTGCAGTAAATGGCGTTCCTATCTTCGGACCGGAAGACGGCCCTGGAGGAGATGCTGTGGCAAACCAAGAGGGAGAGTACGAAGAAGATCGGCAAGAAGTCTGGTTAGGAATCTGTCACGCACACTCTGGACCCGGAGGGGAATACCACTACCATGCTGATGCGAACTGTATGCACTGGCACGCTGATGAAGACAACGGAGAGACTTGGGCGAACTACAGTATGGAATCATCGCGCACAGTTAGTAACCATTCGCCAATAATTGGCTTTGCTTTCGATGGTTACCCAATCTACGGATTTGTAGGTTGGGATGAGGGCGGTAATACCAAAGAAATGACTTCTTCATACAAACTTAAGGATGGTGAAAATGGCTACAATGGAATAGACGACTACGAGTATGTCTCAGGACTAGGTGACCTAGATGCTTGTAATGGAGTATACAGCCCTACCCCTGACTACCCTGAAGGAATCTACCACTATCACTCAACTTGGGTAAATGGAGATGGCGACTTAGGATTTCCATACTTCATCTACTGTTACAGAGGAGTGATGGAAGCGGGTAATAGCGACGGCGGCCAAGAAGGCGTAGGTGGCGATGATGACCCCTGTGCTGGACATGGAGAGACTTGGGGGCCAGGAATAGGGCCGCCTCCCGAAGATTGTGACGCAGGCCCACCACCAGGTGGTGGACAAGGGCAGTCGAGTGAAATCCTACCTGTAATTTCTCCTTGGTTCAAGACGCCACCAAATAGTGGAGCTATTGTCATCTCTTTACTTGCAATGGCCGTTGTGGCAGTAAATGGCCTCAGAGAATCGGCATATCCTGAAGTCTCTCGAGGTCCGGTTGGTACAGCTCTCTGATATCATCCAATTCAAGGACAAGCATTGCGAGTCTCTCGAGCCCCATACCCCAAGCACACACGGGCCATTCAGTACCCAATGGCTCAGTAACCTCTGGGCGGAATATACCAGAACCACCCAGTTCAAGCCATTGACCTCGCCAGTACACTTCAATCTCTACAGATGGCTCAGTGTAAGGGAAGTAGGCTGGGCGAACTCTGACATCGGGATAGCCCATCTTTGCATAGAAGGTTTTGAGAGTAGAAATTAACATTGGTAGGTTCGCGTCAGGTTCGTGGATAATACCCTCTATTTGATGGAATTCTGGGAGGTGAGTGCGATCAATAGTTTCCTGCCTGAATACTCGACCAATGCCGAATACCCTACAGGGTTCGTCAGGATTCTCAGCAATATGACGAACTGTATTTACTGTTGTGTGAGTTCTTAACAATGCCTTCTGAGCTTCTTCTTTGTCGAATTTAGCACCCCACCCCTTACTTCCAGTGTCATGGCCGTGCTCATGGACACTGGCCCACAAATCAAGCATTTCAGGTGCCAAATCTACCCTTTCGGGGTTAGAGAGGTAGAAGGTATCTTGCATTGTTCTAGCAGGATGAGATTGGGGGATGAACAATGCATCCATATTCCAACCCGCTGATTGAACATAATCACCTTCAATCTCTGAAAAGCCCATCTCTAAGAAAACCGAGCGTATCCGCTCAATCAATGCCTGCATGGGATGTGGCCGTCCTCCGGCCGGGATGGGGGCTGGAGCATTCACATCAAATGGCTTGAATTCCGCCTGCTTCCAAGAATCACCTTGAAGGATTTCAGGTGTCAACTGACCTATCTGCTCAATTTCACCTAATTCCAAGGCGTCCATCTGTGAGCCTTTCTTAGTAAGAGTCCATGTACGAATTGTTGTTTCTTCAATAGAAATCAGATTCTTACGGCCTGAAAAATGAGAAATTAATTCGGAGTCGAGGTCTTCTTTGCTAGCAGGAGTTGAAGAGAGACTCTCGATGAATGCAGAACGTTTTGCTATTATGTCACTCAATTTTGAGGTATCATCGAAAACGAATGATCCGGCATCAATTTTGACGCCCAGCGACTTGAGAAGTCCTATTCCAGGTCCTGCCTCATGACGCTCAAAACCTGCTGCAAATAGTCCTTGCATGGTTCTATCACTTGCTTCGGCATCTTGCATCCAATCCCAAATACGAGCCTCGAGTAAGCCCTCCGAAACGGCTTTCTCCCCCTCTGAACCAAGAGTGACGGAACTCTCAGTAGTTTCCAAAACCTCCACTAAGCCATCTTCGGATAGGGCTTTTCCCGCACCCGCAACATGGACTTGATCATCCCATCCTGTCGCTTCAAGTAAGTCACTTAAATTCCAAGATTTAGAAGAGTCAGATAGCATAGACTTGAGCATCCTCCGCTCGTTATTACCCAACTCCATGTGTTCACCTCGCCTCTCGCGCTCAAGTACCCTCTCTTTCATAATTGCCACTTGAGAGCCCCTCTAAGAGGGTCATTCCTCCTCTGCAATCCAAAGCGGGGTCCTGCAATCTACACAATCATAGGAAGATGGCTTGCTTCCATCAACCCACTCTAAATGGCCGCATCGACCACACAATATGGAACTACGAATAGGTGGGTCAAGTGAGGTATCAATACGATACATTGCACGACCAGCATCAGGCATAGGAACAGCATCTGGTGCCCATGCTGCAACCTTTTCAGGATTGATACTTGATTCAGTTTTCATTCCTAATCCTATGAATAACAAGATTACCCCCGCTATTGCAATAGGTGTGCCTAAAGCGAGAGCGAATGGATCACCCGGAACCCCGAGAATAACACCGGCTCCAGTAACTAAACAAGCCCAAGCAGCAATTACAGTATTCGTCCGAAGATGAGACGTCGGTGAGTGGGAAGGTGCTGACAACGCACATTGGTAGGGGATTCAACCATTGAAGTTGGCCCCTATCAGGGTACCATCACGGGTGTAGGGTTCAAGAATCGGAGGCGAACCGCGAGGACTACTGCCTCAGTAGCTCAGCCTGGTAGAGCATCTGATTTGTAATCAGACGGCCGGGGGTTCGAATCCCTCCTGGGGCTCCAAATCCCACATCTAGTTCGGGTATCTAGACAAGGAAAGGTCAATGGTGGTTTGGCCTACGCCAAGAACGTGAGTGCTACACTCTTGGATGGCAAGGCACTAGGTTTGAGGATTGAGGATTCTCTTGTTGAAAGAGTGGCTTCGCTAAAATCGAGAGGGGTCGAACCTCATCTGGCAGTTGTACTAGCCGGTGATGATGCTGCCAGTCATGTGTACGTAAGAAACAAACAGCGTGCATGTGAGAGATGTGGAATAAAGAGCACTAGAATTGACCTACCAAGTGACGTTTCACAAGAAGAACTCATGCAGGTAGTAAATGAGTTAAATTCAGACGATTCAATCCATGGCATACTCGTTCAGAGCCCGACACCACCTAGTACGGATGAACTTTCCATAACTGAAGCAATTGACCCATCTAAGGATGTAGATGGATTCCATCCTATGAATCTGGGACGCTTAGTGATGGGACAGTCCGATGGCCTTCTACCGTGTACGCCAGCAGGAGTTATGGCTATGATTGACGATGCTGGAATAAATCTTCAAGGCGCCAAAGCAGTAGTCATAGGAAGATCGAGAATTGTTGGTATGCCACTAGCACTAATGCTAGCACAGAAAGGTATCGATGCTACTGTAACTATAGCACACTCTAGAACTAAAGATGCAGCAGAAATATGCCGCGAAGCCGATCTTGTGGTCGCAGCAATAGGACGACCGACTACAGTAAAAGCAGACTGGATTAAGCCCGGAGCTACAGTCATTGATGTGGGGATAAACCGAATCAATGATGAATCAAGAGAAAGCGGAAGCCGATTGGCTGGAGATGTTGACCCTGAAGCGGCTCAAGTAGCAGGATACATGACTCCAGTCCCTGGAGGTGTAGGTCCGATGACTATTGCAATGCTAATGACCAATACTGTACGTGCTGCTGAGATGATACTAGAATAAAACAAGTGTCAGAAAATGCCCAGTTCGAATTTTCCATCCTCTGTGGCATGGATTTTGGGGTCCCAAAGTGGTGAAAATGTCAAGTTCACATGAACACTATCTATTCCTTCAGTGGCCAAGGCAGCTCGGTGAACTGCTGCCATTAGTTCCGGAGCAACTGGACAGCCCGGGCTAGTCAGGGTCATATCAATCTCAGCATGGCTCTCTTCAATTCGCACACCATATATGAGACCTAGATCAATAACTGAGATTTTCATCTCAGGGTCTTCAACTTCGGTTAATGAAGCACGAATAGCCGACTCATCAACCATGATATCACCCTAACTTCTCCGCTTCTGAGCGGATTCGCTCAAACATATTTAGAAATCCATTGGCTCTACTTGGTGTAAGTGAATTTCGGATTCCCATCGCTTCAACATACTTAGGTGAAAGATTAGACACCTCTGTGGAAGACATTCCATTTACAGCCATGGCAGTTATTGAAATTAGACCTTGGACAATTTGAGCATCCGCACCTCCTCGCATCTGGAAATGTCCATTTTGGTCAATTGAACACACGATATGAGCCCGGGACTGGCAGCCTTGAACTTGATTCGCATCAGTCCATTCATCTTCAGACAGAGGGGAAGGGTTCTTTTTGGCATACTCAAACAATAACTCGTACCTCTCCATCGCATCGAAGCAGCCTTGGAATTCCTCAACTACCGCATCGAGATGCTCAGGCCATTGCCTCTCTGTCATAATTGCCCCTCCTGATTGACTTTCTTCAATTTGTCCATCACACTCAAGTGAAACGCTCACACACATATCGCAAATGAGAGACAAATGCTTGGGCCTCATCAAGAGTATTGTAAATCCAGAAGGAGGCGCGATTTGTCGATGGAACACCTAGAGCATCCATCAAAGGTTGGGCACAATGATGCCCTGTCCTTACAGCAAATCCGCCCTCATCTAGCAAGAATGCAAGATCTTGGGACTGAATTGAATCATGAAGAAAAGAGACGGCACCACTAGAGCCGGGTAAACTCGGATCGCCAAATACTCTTATTCCAGGAATTTCAAGCATCTGATCTGCAGTCCATGATGCAATATCTTGGATATGAGAATGTACCTCTCGCATATCGAATTGACTCAGCCATTCTACTGCAGCACCCCAACCAATAGCCTCTGCAATCCTTGGTGTCCCAGTCTCAAACATTGCATGTCCTTCTTGGAAGACTGAACCTTCGGTTGTAACTCTACGAATCATCGAACCACCTGTCATGAACGGCCCCATCTGTTCCATGGCTTCCGACTTAACAAGCAAACAACCAATTCCAGTCGGGCCTGCCATTTTGTGTGCTGAAATGGCTACGAAATCAGCTCCTAAATTGTCAAAGAATATTCTTTCATGTGGCGCTCCTTGTGCACAATCAATCAATACTCTAGCACCAACTGCATGAGATTTCTCAATTATATCCTCTACGGGATTGCGAACTCCTAGAACATTACTTGTATGTACTACGCATACCAGTTTTGCACCTTCTAGTGCAACTTCAAAAGCATCCATATCTAACGTGAAGGTCTTGGTATCAATTGGCACATATCTAAGTTCAATTCCTTTCTCTTTACTCATTTCCTGCCAAGGTACAATATCAGCGTGGTGCTCCATTTCTGTGACTACAATAACATCGTCTCTCTCAAGATTATATCTAGCCCAGCCATAGGCTGCAAGATTGATTGCTTCAGTCGCTCCACTAGTGTAGATTAGGTTAGCTGGACTTGTACCAAAATATCGAGAAATACTCAACCGGGCATTTTCCAAGGCTGCTGTAGCCTCATCGGCCAGTGTGTGATTGGCTCGATGTGCATTTGAATTGTATTGCTCATAGTATTGAGTCATCGCTTCAATAACACATTTCGGCTTTTGAGAGGTTGCTGCATTGTCGAAATATACCAATTTTTTACCATTTGGGAGAATCCGTTCTAGAATGGGAAAATCTGCTCGTATTGACTGAATGTCGAGAGCCATAGTTATTCAACCAAATGTTCCGAAATGATGTTTCATTATCAAGTAGCGCACGAACATGACCATGACGTGCTCTAAATTGTGTTTTACGGGCGACATTTATGGTTGAAGAGCAACCTGAAAGACCTGATGGTGGCGTCTAGGGGACAGGATGTAGTTGATGCGCTCGGTCGAAAAGACCTGAATAAAGACGGATCTGTGATTAATCTCGCAGTTGTTGGAAGTAGTAGGTTTTACGATTTTGAGGTGTTTGAGAATGCGATGGGGAAATGGGTCGAGACACACGGTTATCCTGATCTAATTGTTGTTGGTGGAGCAAGTGGTGTTGACTATATGGCCGAGCGTTGGGCGGATAACAACACAGTACCGATTGCTGTTTTCACAGAGGAATGGGATGACCCAAAACGAAGTTTGAGAGATTCTGGTAGGCCTGAAGCTGCGAATTCCTTGACTAAGAAGATTATAGATGCTGCAAGTCATGTTCTAGCATTACCCTCTTCAACTAGTAAATGGACAAGAATTGTTATCAAAATGGCTGAAGAAAATGGTCTGAAAACCTCAATTACTGAAGTTTAGTGATACTATTTGGTTGAAGTACAGATAGCCTCTCCGATAGTCATGGCACGCTTTCTGATGATAACTGCGACCTCTGGCACTAACCATGAATTAGCCGTGATGTTTTCTAATGCTGCACAGGCAAAGGGGCATGATGCAGAGATTATTGATTTAGCAGAAATGGACTTGCCTTTGTTCACAATAGCTCGCTCAAAAGACCCTGGGCAGACTCCTGATATCTCAAACTTAGTTCAGAAAATGACTGAATCAGACGCATGGGTTGTCCTCGCTCCTGAGTACAATGGCTCATACCCTCCTTCACTAAATAATGCGATATCTTGGCTGTCTCGAGACTGGCAAAACTTCCGTTCTATGTGTACTGGTAAGCCAGTTGGACTCGGAACTCATAGCGGTGGGGGAGGCGCGCATGTAATCATGGCAATGCGCCAACAATTCTCTTTCATCGGAGCAGATGTGATTGGCAGGTCTTGTCTATCTGGGCGCAATAAGGACGCAAATCCAGACACCATCGATGCGATGATAGATGGTTTAGCGAGATAATATTGGTGCTCCTGCCGGGATTTGAACCCGGGTCGCCGGGATGAAAACCCGGAATGATGGACCGAACTACACCACAGGAGCGGCATATTTCCGAGTTGCTACTTTCTCATAATCAGTTCTATTGTGGATGCTCGTCTACTGGGCGATCCAAATCATTCCACCAATGGTTCAATGGTACGAATAACACGACTGAAAACACACCAACTACAATCCAGAATAGGGGCTCTTCGAGCATCTGGACAAATTCTTCCCCCCAGTACCCAACAATCAGCACCTCCATTCCGAATCTGATGCCCCTTCCAAAAATACCAGCTGAAATGAAAGTGCGAATATCCATTCTTCCGGCTCCTGCCATCCATGCCAGGAGT
>DUIL01000178.1 GCA_013330385.1 Candidatus Thalassarchaeaceae archaeon | reverse complement strand
AATATATTCTGATGTATGACGGCCCGGGTTTTCTCTCCAAGCTAAAACAATCGGAGTAGATTCGAACCAGCCCTCGGCAACTCCAGGTCCATTTACGAGATTAGAACCTGAGTAAGGAGAACCAGGAATTAGCCTGCGCTCGACACCTCCTGCAGAGAGAGCGGTTACATCTCCTAGTCCTGTGGAATTCATTCGCTCTACTCGATGAGCGATTGAATAGGCTCTTCGCTGACTTTCTTCATGTGGTTGCCCTATTGCCCGTTGAAAAGCGCAGGCTGCGGCAATAGCACCTGCAGCAGACATCCCAAATCCTTGTGACGGAGGTAGGGTCATTTTGATTGCAATTTCCCAATTCAATTCGGAAATCTGAGGTATTTCCTCACAAAGTAGGTCAAGTACCTGCTGATACATGTTTGAATCACCTTCACCAGATAGGAATCGTACACTGAGTGAGTATGCTCCTTCTTGGCCTCGTGCAATGGCTTCAACACCATCTGAAACACAGATTCCTGCACCTAAACTACCCTGAAAATTAGGGTCTTCTGCCTGATCGTCAACAGTGAACAATAGAGTCAGGTGTCCGCCACAGGCCCCTCGACCCAAAGCAACGGTCATGCTACCTCATCCCGGCAACGGTGCAAGAATACTGCGCTTACTCAAAGTACCAATGATAGGTCTTCATTGAGTGAAGCAAAATTGTCAGAAAGGGCCTGAGCAGCCTTCTTCATAGCCGTCTGTGGACTCATTGAGCCATCCGTTTCAAAACTGAAGACGAAATCATTCGGAACATCTTCCAAGGTAATTGCTTCCTTGAATGCGACCTTCTCTTCGGTTCCATCACCTACATGGTGGAGGTCCTTGATTAGAGTCTCAACCTTATGGAAATCCTCTAGTCTTCCATTCTTGTCGAAATCCTTAGCGGTTATGTTGAGGTTAAGATCCCATAGTACCTTTGCCTTTGTTTTATTGTTTAGAACAGCAGCCTGTCGCTGAAAGAATGTAACTCCACAAACAGGTGACCACTTGGCATGTTGACTACCGCGGCCCATGACTGCTGTTGCATAGAATTCAAGCATCTGTCCCTTGAACAATTTAGTAATTGGAATGCTTCTGTATTTCTCTTGAATCTCTAGGCTCTGGTCACCAAGGAATACCATGTCACCAGCGGTAACGGTAGTACCTTCTTCGCTTCCAAATGCCTTACAGGTGTAAATCATGTTACATGAAGGGCAACCACGGTCCTCAGCAACCAGTTCGCTACAGTTTGGACATGTGTCTTCATGGGAATAATCATCATGATTTGTCGGAATAGGTATCATTGAGAGTCGTTGTGCAATCATCTCATCAGGTAGAGGACCGTTGGTCTCCCAAACCGTATAATCTACTCCTTCCTTCTCCAATTTCTTTCCACAGTTATCGCAACCGCTTCCACCAGAAGATTCGCGGGCAACTGCAGCAGGGTTCAGATGACTACATGATAGACATAGATCGAAGGAACCCATTTGGAACCTTACTGTCTCGATGGCCATCTTTGGGGTATTGGACATTAAAGTACGGCGCAGTGCGTTAGCAAAAGCGCGGTCGGTTCCCTTCATCAGTAGAACCATTTTTTCGTCATTTTCTTCTATAACTTCTATCTTTACCATTTCAAACACCTCAGACCCTACGGCCTCTTCGTCCGCCTTTCTTCTTTGTACCATCTGTTGGTATAGGAGTAACATCTTCAATACGAGTGATACTGACCCCTGCACGAGTTAGAGCACGGATGGCTGCTGTTGCACCAGGTGCACTGTGAGAGCGGTTTCCACCAGCTCCACGGTACTTGACAATGACTTGATTGAATTCCTTCTCCGAAAGCATCTCTGCGATGCGCTCAGCGGCACGAGCAGCTGCGAATTGACCACCCGCATCACTACCTTTGACGACCATACCGCCCGAGACCTTTGCAATGGTCTCAGCACCAGTCAGATCGGTAGCGGTCATCAACACATTGTTGTAGGTGCTGAATATGTGTAGAATTGCCTTGTGACTCATCACTCATCGCCTCCTTCTTCTGGAACTGTTTCCTCGACCGATGGTGCTTCTGCAGCATCTGCCTTGATTTGTTGTACGAACTCGTCGTTCTCAGTGGTGGCGCGAACGCCTACTACTTCTTCGGGTTCCTCTTCTTCACTAACACGAGTGAGTCGGAGTTGCTCCATTTCTACACGGAATGGGTGATTATCATCTAGATAAGGTGAAGTTGTGCTGTACTGAAGTTTGTCTTCTTCCTCACGAAGAATCTTGTATCCAGGCACAGTCATGCGTTGTTCACCAATTGCTATGTGTCCGTGAACAATCATGTTTCTAGCAGCGCGCATACTAGGTGCGAGACCGCGGTAATAAACGACTGATTGTAATCGACGGGCGAGCATGTGCTCGACATTGATTTGTAGAATATCATCGATATTTGAGCCATGAGGAAGTAATCCCTTTCGGTACATTGCATTAACTAAATCTTCCTTCTCACGAGCATAGTGACCCTCGGACGAATCAACTCGACCAATGAGTTTCATAGCTTGGTTTCGGTGGCGGCGTAGGGCTGACTTCTCTCGCCAGATTTCACGCATTCCTCCGACCTTCTTCAGGCCAAATTGCTCTTTTAGAGCATGTTCTTCTTCGATACGAGCAGCCTTCCATGGATGGGCAGGAGTCTGTGTCTTTGATCTTGCAAACTTAGGATGTCCCATATTTCACACCTCACTTCTTCCTCTGCACACCAAGTGTGCTTCCACTGCGTCCATTACTTCGTAGGCGCTGACCGCGAACCTTGTGTCCACTTCGGTGGCGGATTCCACGGTAAGTCTTGATTGATGCTAATCGAGAGACATCATCTTTTCGAGTCAATTTAACCTCAGTCCCGATGATGTGGGCATCTTCATTTGATTGAAGATCTCGTTGGCGGTTTACAAGCCACCAAGGTACATTCAATGCGTATTCATCTATTGTGCTTCGAATCCTGTTTTGCTCATC
>DUIL01000128.1:3130-5939 GCA_013330385.1 Candidatus Thalassarchaeaceae archaeon | reverse complement strand
AGCCGCTCTTTCATACATTACTTTGGAAGAGCGGAATACATCTCTGCGGTGAATTATTGTGACTTTACTAGCGAAGCGAGTAAGGAATGTTGCTTCTTCCATTGCCGAATCTCCGCCACCTATCACGATTATTTCTTCATCACGGAAGAATGCTCCATCACATGTGGCACATGTGCTGATCCCCCGTCCTTTCTGCGCTTCCTCTCCCTCAACACCTAGCCAGATAGATTCTGCTCCGGTGCAAATTATCAGAGATTGAGCCTGAAATTCTTCTCCCTCAACCCAGACTTTGAATGGTCGAGAACTCATATCTACACGCTCGACATTCTTGTCTTCCACTTGCAAACCAAAGCGTTCAGCTTGCTCACGCAATTGCATCATCATCTCAGGTCCTCCTATTCCTTGAGGATATCCAGGGAAGTTTTCAATGTCAGAAGTAAGCATAAGTTGACCTCCAGACATGTAACCTGCGAACATTAGTGGATCTAGCATTGCACGAGCAGAATACAAGCCCGCAGTATATCCTGCTGGGCCAGAACCAATGATGATTACATTGCGCACGCCGTCGGACATGCTTCCGCCAATGTTAGGTGTTCTTTGAACATTGACACTTGAGCGATATGATTTCAAAGCCTAACATTTCCGAAGAAACATGGCTTGGAGGACAATACCATCGCCTGATGATGATGCTGAAGCAATTCACCAAAATCTCGAGGCTTGGGACTCTATGGCTTATTTACACGCACAAGGGGCTGGTGCAGAATTCTATAGAATTGAACAATGGCTTGCTGGCGAGTCAAAAATTGCACCCTGGGAATTAGAAGAGGTAGGTTCTGTCAAAGGTAAATCTCTACTTCATATGCAATGTCATATTGGAGCAGATACTTTATCTTGGGCTCGTGAAGGTGCTAAGGTAACTGGCCTAGATTTCTCTCCAAATGCTATTTCTGAGGCGGAAAGATTTGCAAAAATTCTCAAAATCAATGATGCTAAATTCGTAGTTAGCAATGTTAGTGACGCGGTAGAGTCATTGAAGGGAGAAAAGTTCGACATACTGTACACTGGACGTGGAGCAATATGCTGGTTACCAGATTTACAAGAGTGGGCCAAAGTATGCTCTGAATTGGTCAAATCAGGTGGAATTTTGTATCTTGAGGAAAGTACCCCCATGCTCAATGCATTAGATATCGAAGAAGGAACAGAGACCCCTCGTCTAGGTTTGAAGTATGATTTATTCAATGAAGGCCCAATTTCTGAGATTGGTGAGGGAAGTTATGCATCACCAGAGGCCGATATTGAACGAACCACCCATTCATGGGAGTACAGATACGACACTCTCCTTAATGCATTGATTAGCAACGGATTCATGATTGAATCTCTAAATGAGAGAGATGAACTCGCTTGGGATCCATGGCCGGAAGCAGAAATGTTTGAGCCGTCTCGGCCTAATTACTGGCGACTAAAAGAAAATCAGGTTAATTTTCCCTTGTCTTTCACTCTGAAGGCAAAACGATTGTGATTACTCAAACATCGCTACAACTGCCCCGACAGCCGCTCTAGCGTGCGGTTCAAGTCTGGGTTCGATGTGTTCAGGGTCTGCACCTGGGCCAATGATTCCTAATCCAATTGGTTTGTTATGCCGAATTTGTAATTCTATTATTGAACGAGTAACAGATTGCCCCATAACCAAACCATGTTGAGTTTGTCCTCGCTCAATTATCCCTAGGGCGATTGCAGCATCGACATCGTCGCGCTGCATCAATCTCTCTAATGCAAGAGGGGCCTCCATTGAGCCGGGAACCCATACGACCTCTGTCAATTCAGCATTCTTAGAAGCAGCCTCATCACGGGCATATTCTAACATTCTCTCAACCTCAGTCTTGTGAAATGAGCCACATACTGCTGCAATTCTCATTCAGATACCCCCATACTACGTCGAATTGTATCGACTACTGCCTGTGTGCGAGAATCGATTTCGATATTGACATAATCTCCGACCTTTTTTTGACCAATTGTTGTGACCCTCAAGGTCTCCGGAATAATATGTAGAGCAAATTCATTTGCAGAAACTTCACCAACTGTTAGCGACATTCCGTCTATGGCAATGAATCCCTTTTCGAGAATGTACGGTTGCGCCTCACTAGGGTTTTCAATACTCAAATCAATACCTTCACCCTGTTCATTCCTTTCAAGAATTCGAGCGGTCATCATTACGTGGCCGGACAGGATGTGGCCTCCTAATTCATCACCCATTTTCAGTGATCGTTCAACATTTACCAAAGAACCAGATTTGAGTTCTCCAAGAGTGCTACGAGTCAGAGTTTCCTCAATGGCGTCGAAGCAAACATCCGTTCCGTCTATCGAAACCACCGTCATACAGACGCCATCCAAAGATACACTAGCCCCTATTTCTAAGTCTGCGCAGTAGCCGTCAAGGTCAACATTCAGAGTTCTAACACTCTCCCCTTCAGTCACCTCAATTACAGGAGCGGTACCTACTACAATCCCAGTATACATCTCAATCCTCCTCGTATGGTCCGCCAGTTTCTCCTGACCAAAGCCTCAGAATCTTTGCAATGATTTTTCTAGTTCCGTCCAAGTCGTCGGCCAAACCTTCTACACGAATGACTTCTACATCTTCCCAACCATTTTCTTTGAGTCCATTCTTTATTGCATCAAGCGAGTGCTTCTGGTCATATCCAAGAGCGATAATATCTGGTTTTACAGTTTCAAGAATTTCATAAATTGGCATAGTTGGAGGATTACCTATGATTGCTGTATCAACAGGTTTCAATCCCTGAACCATTCG
>DUIL01000128.1:937-2740 GCA_013330385.1 Candidatus Thalassarchaeaceae archaeon | reverse complement strand
TGTGCGACCACGACTACTAACTCATCACCAAGAGCCTTAGCCTGCTCCACATAGTGCAAATGGCCAGCATGTAGCAAATCGAAAACACCGACTGCCATTACTCGAACCATCAACCCCGCCTCCTTCTGAATGCTCTCAATGCTTCGGTTACTCCAAGTCTAATGCTTTCAACAAATCTGCACCCGTAATCATGGGTATTCCGTATTTTTGAGAGTATAATCTAGCATCTTCTACACTCAATGCCCCATCTCCATCGGGTTGAAGCATTTCAGCTCCAATAGTTGCAGGAACTTGACCTGCCAGTCGCGCTATCGCTACTGCGAGTTCTGTATGACCTTGTCTTGTTGATAATCCGCCGGGAGATTCTCTGCACACTGGGATATGACCCGGGGTTCTAAATTCTGCTCCTAAGGCTGCAAATGCCAATTCACCTTCAGCACCTGATTCGAGTAATTCTCCTGCGAGTTCACCAAACCGTTGTGTAGTCAAGGAGCGGTCACGATCTGTAATTCCAGTGTAGGTTTCTCTGTGATTTACTGAAAGTGTGAAAGCCGAGCGATTGTCGTATTGTAAATCATTGGTAATTAGATGTCCTAGAACTGGGTTTTCGGCTACCAGTGCCTCATTTGTGTGGATGTCCTGAAGCCAGGGTAGCCCAAACATTTCACCTATCTCGTCACCTATTGCTAGGAATAGTAAACCGCCGCAGTCTTGGCGTAATTGCCTCATGACTGCAGGAGTTGCAGCGGTTGCAGGCCATAGTAAATCAGTTTCCTTCTCTCTAAATGCCGAGTCGAAGACCATCACAGGATCTCCTCTCGAAAACGCTGCAATCGCTTCGTCAACGCCTTCGCCCATGCTCTCGCGAGAGGTTTGTAATACCCTTATTTTCCGGTCCGGCAATCAGTCATCAAGAACACATAATCTGAATAGGTAGTGTCTGAAAATACAATCATGACCGAAGTCAGGGCACCTCTACGAGTTGATTTGGCTGGGGGTTGGACTGACCTTGCTCCATATACAACCGATTATGGGGGTGAGGTGGTTAATTTCACCATCAACAAATATGTTCATGCTAGACTCAGTGATACTGGTGAAATCAAGTTCGAATTCGACGTTCCTGCCGGCTCTGGACTTGGCGCAAGTGGGGCTCTTAATGTTGCGAAAATCGCTTTACAGCAAGCCCCTAGTGTCATCGAGAGAGAGGAAATCGCTGAGGCAGCATATCAACTTGAAATATCCTCTGGTAACCGTTGTGGAAGGCAAGATCAGTGGGCCTCTGCATTAGGTGGATTCAATCGATTTATGTTTCTTGGCGATGTAGTTGAGAAGATGCCATTCGAACCTGCTCGTTCTGCTCGAAACTGGCTTCGTAAGCATCTCATTATTGCACACTCTGGAATCAGTCACAAATCAGGTGAAATTCAGGAAGGTGTCTGGTCTCGCTACGAGTCTGGTGATTTACAAGTTATTGAGGGCTTGAAGACAATCCGATTAGCCACTCGAACTATGATTGATGGATTACAGAGAGATCAGCGTCATCTCGTTGTAGAGGCATTGAATGAAGTCTGCCGTGCCGTCGATATGATTGATCCATCAATACACGAACCTTTCAAATCAGTAATCGACCCACTGATGAGCAGAAATGCTGTGATGGCTTGGAAGGCTCTAGGTGCTGGAGCAGGAGGATGCGCAGCTCTATTGTGTCACCCAATGCAAATAGAATCCGTTCGCCTTAATTTGTCGGATTCGGGTTGGGAAATTATCGATTGGGACTATGATGAGTTAGGTATCATTCTCAAA
>DUIL01000128.1:0-546 GCA_013330385.1 Candidatus Thalassarchaeaceae archaeon | reverse complement strand
GTACCCTCGTAGGTCCCTCAGTATTGGAATTGTATTGCTTATAGCAATAAGTTGCTTTGCTGCCACAACAAGTGCTCAATCGGGTGAAGAAAACCATCCTACTGAAGATGACCCATACATGTATTTCTGGGGCAATGAGGATTTGAGTGAATGTTGGAATAATTTCGACTCTAATGCTTCAATTGGTTCTGCATCTGAAGGCTATGGTGAGATATTTTTCCCTGAAGGACAAGATGTAAACGTCGAATTGTCCTGCAATCTCCATACTGGATTTTCGGATGATTTCATTTTGGAAATCAATAAATCAATTTCAATTCGAATGAAATTTAACATCGAGTCGGGGAATTGTGGAAATGACTGTACAGATCTTACCCTGACCTTATTCAGAGGTCAGGAACAAATTTCTCAGCATGTCGAGCCTGCAAATTCAGTTAACAATGGAAACGATTTCACAACCCAGTGGGATATTCTAGTAAATGATTCAATCAGAGCTTGGGCTCAAGACACTCAGATTTCAATCTCTGTTGCTTACTCAGTTCCTGCAGA
>DUIL01000097.1:8173-8410 GCA_013330385.1 Candidatus Thalassarchaeaceae archaeon | reverse complement strand
CCTGCGCCTAAATCAACTACTACTGAGTTTTCATTTAGATCTCCAAATGCAGCAATTTGGGCCAACCAAGAGGCAGCAACATCACCACTAGTTGAATACTGTTCCAACTCGACATTCCCACAAGGATGACTTGGAAGTGAGGAAAGAAGCATGGCCAGTCTACGCTGTCGCACGCCTCGCGTAGGACGTCTGACTATTGGCTTCACTGTTCAGTAACACGAGAAAGAATAGTATTGT
>DUIL01000097.1:6867-7769 GCA_013330385.1 Candidatus Thalassarchaeaceae archaeon | reverse complement strand
GTATTGTCTGCAAAGACACTGAATCGTAGAATATTACCCTCAATCTCAACATTAGAAATTGCAACCCCCATAGCTGCTCGCAAATCTATACCAGGATGCTTGATTCCTTCTGCACCAACCCAACGGTGACTCTCCACTATGGGTGCGTCTACAAAGTGGATTATCTGTTCAGGTGCAGAGGGGAGTGATAGATGTTGACTACGGGTAGTAAATTCGCGCCATGCATTGATTACTTGATGAGCACTAACTAACTCTTCGAATCTCACTTCAAGATAAGCCAAGTGGCCATGATTCCGCATTACCCTTTCACACGATGCCGAGATATTGAGATCCATGCCAAATATCTTTGATAATTCGTCAACTATTGATTCAGACTCGCCCGGTATCAATGGTGAAATTATCTCTCCTGATTTACCTGCTGCAAGCATCTTCCTACCACCTCCCGATAATGCCTGTTCCGTTTCAATTCGGATTGAAGAAATAGGATTTAGATGTACCAGAGGGGTTAGAGATAGAGCAAGTGGAATCACTGTGCAATTGGAACATGAAATCAATCTTCCTTGGCCATACATTGCTTGCTGATTAAGAAGTGAAAGATGGTTTATGTTTACTTCTGGTACAATCAAAGGTACATCAACCTCGAGACGATTAATCTGAGCATGAGATATGACGATGAATCCTGCATTTGCCAGTGGCCTCTCAACCATCTCAGCGGGGCTGTTTGGCAAAGCCGAGAAGATGATTCGAACACCTAAATCTCTCAACTCAGATTTCAGAGCCCTTGTATCTTCTAAACCACTAATTGTTATACCGGTTTCATCTGGTCTTTCCTCCTCAAGACTCCAGAGACAATCATCGTATGGTGTACCCGAAGTTGTGGGTGAACCGATTACTGCAACAGG
>DUIL01000097.1:0-6477 GCA_013330385.1 Candidatus Thalassarchaeaceae archaeon | reverse complement strand
CCTAAGATAGCACACCGCACTCTACCATATGCGTCCATGTCGAGGGGGATTGACCATCTACACCTAAAGAAAACGGTTTGAAATTGTCAATTTATTTTTGACTACTCTATCTTCAAGTTCAAGTACCCTGACTTCCCTCTTTCATTGTTGATGATGTTGGACGTTGTATACCTGATAGTCGGAATTCTTGCTGGAGGCACCATTGGTTGGCTATACGCAAGGCAGAAAGCACACTCTGAAATTGCAGAGGCACGAACGGCGATGAGTCGCGCAGAGGCTCTTGCCGAAGCAAGAGATAGTGAGGATGAGAAAGCCCGAGCAATGCTCGAAAGTGAACAAAAGAGAGTAAATGAACTTCTAAAATCAGAGATGGAAATCATAGCAACTAAAGTAGGCGATAGGAATCGGGATGAATTTCTGAAACTAGCTGGACAGAAGTTTGCTGTCGAACAGAAGGAAGCCGAGAAAATTTTAGAAGCAAGAAAAATAGAAGTTGAAAATCTCATAAAGCCTCTATTAACTGAAATGGAAAAGATGTCTAAAACAAATATAGAGATTGAAAAAGACAGAGAAGGAGCATATCAGGCCATAAAACGACAACTGAAAGATTTGGGTGAAAAAACAGAATCTTTGGGTGTTCGAACTACCGCCCTATCCACTGCATTGACAACATCCGGACAAGCCCGAGGGAACTGGGGTGAGATGAAATTACGCCGTCTATTTGAAATGGCGGGAATGTCCGAACAAGTTGACTTTTTTGAACAGGAAACTATCCAAGGAGGAGGACGCCCCGACTACATTGTTCGATTACCACAACAAGGAGTAATTCCAATTGATTCAAAGGCAACAGGTGAACATTTCCTACACGCTGTTGAATTAGATCCAGGACCCGAACAGGATGCTCGCCTAAATCAACACGCTAAAGCGATGAAAGGACGGATAAAGGAACTTGGAGCAAAGGCATATCAAGAATCTATCGAAGGTGATTTTGACCACGTAATCATGTTCATTCCGAGTGAAGCGATGGCTGCCGCGGCATTCACAACAGACCCTGGAATGCTAGATTATGCTATGAGTAAATCCGTATTGATAGCAACTCCCGTGACGATGCTTGGACTTCTGCGAACTGTTGCATTATATTGGCAACAACATGCACTAGCAGAAGGAGCGAGAGAGATTTACGATGTTTCACGCGAGATGTACAAGCGTATTAACATCCTAATTGAGCATATGCTGAAAGTCGGATCACATCTTGACAAGGCTGGTAAATCATACAATGATGCTATGAGATCTTATGAGAGCAGAGTTTTGCCCCAAGGACGACGTCTAGATGAATTGAAAGTCTCAGAAACACTACAGAATTCTCTGCCTGAACCAAAAGAAATTGATGTTAGCCTGGAAAAAATTGGCGATGAGGAGAGATGATGACTTGAGTTCGCCTCATCAGACTATGATTGACTGGCGGACGGGAAGTTACCACCCAGTCGTTCACCTTCCTGATGAGTATGAAGTGCGGGACTTCACAACAGGGAATTACTCTCCTTCTAAGTTTGAATATGACATAGGAAGATATGACGAACTGCGCCCCGGGATGTACTCAACGGATCTCTTCTCGGATGGAAGGTTCCTCCACATCGGCATAGATATTGGAGCTCCTGTAGGAACACCCTGTATGGCATTTGATGATGGAGAAATCTCACACTTCGGATACAACCCTGCTGATGGTGACTATGGATATGTGGTAATCACCAAACACGATATTGGAGGAACTCCAGTATGGGCATTGTATGGACATCTAAATGCTGCTTCGATAGAAGGTAAGTTTGTTGGACAGAAAATAAATTCTGGAGAAGTAATTTGTTGGATGGGAGATAAACATGAGAATGGAGGCTGGGATCCTCATTTACACTTCCAACTATCCCTCATAGAACCAGAGACGCATGACTTACCGGGAGTTGTTGCCCCGGATATGCGAGAAGACGCTTTGGCAAAATATCCGGATCCAAGGCTTGTGCTTGGGCCTATCTACTGAATTGTGGCAAGGTGAGCCTTCAAGCCATCTATGGAAGCCATACTTGATGGGTCAACTTGGTTGAGAACTGCAAGAGCGATACTAATCCAATCCGTGATATGAGCGGCATAGAGCAAACTCTCCAAATTGCTCTCTCCTTCACAATCAATAATCCAAGAAGGAGTTGCTTCGATGTTCTCAACCATCCAATCAATACGCGCGCCCACGCGAGGGTGCATCCCCTCACATGTCAGATACAGAATGCATTGTTCTGAGGCATCAGTAGACCAAGCAACTATCTCATTGTGATTCATTTCAGGTAATCCAACAGGTCTTGCAAATCGATCTGCGTTCTCATTCAATTGAGCTGTAAATCTCCGACCTGCAGCTCCTAATATTGTGGGTGAAATGATTCCAATTTGGTTACCCAACATAGTTTGAGCAATCGTTCCAACCATTCCATCTCCATTCTCGATATCGGCCAATTGAGAAGCAGAACGAATCCTATCAAGCATCGAAGTCAACTCGTCTTCAGATGGTTTGGCAAGTAAATTCAATGCCCAACACACCGCTAATTGAGTACCGAAAAGATGTCCGAAAGCGGAGCGTGGCATCTGACCTGATGGAACTGCTAAACACAGACTCTCATCATTGTCTTCAAGCAACTCCTCAAGTTCTCCACCAGAGCATATTCCTACAACAGTTCCTCCTTCCTCTAGAACCATCCTAACACCATCGAGAGTTTCCTCGGTATTTCCAGAATATGAAGTTGCAATTACTAACCAATCAGGACCCCACCACGACGGCACTCCATAATCACGCCATACTACGAATGGCAATCCTCCCGATTGATCTGCAAGAGACTGAAGGAACATACCTCCAGCTCCTGAACCACCCATTCCAAGACAAAGCACACCGCTCCAATCTGAGTCAGCATCGACATCTATCTTTGTCGAGAATGCTTGGGTTAAATCATCTACAAATTTCCGGGTGAATCCAGCCATATCTCTAGAGTCGAATTCAGCAAGTAGATTTGAAAAATCAACGTCTGACATTCTCAGTTCCCCCTCGCGTGCCCTGGTAATGCCATCCATGAGTCTTCTATGAAAGCAATCCGGAGACTCGGGCTTGAACCATCGTCATCATAGGGTAAAGCAACAGTAACGACACGGAAATCTTCAGGATTCATCACTTCAGCCCCAGATGAGTCTCTATTCAGGACATCAACAACTCTTTGATTGCTTAAACTGCAAGCAACGGAAGTTTTCTCCATATCTCGCCATGTGACTCCAGTTCGCTCATTATGATCCAATCTTCGAAGTGTTGGACCATCTTTCTGCCAAGAGTCAACGAGCCAATTATTATTCTTCCATCGAATAACATCCCCCAAACCGTATGCTGGTTTTCTATAACTCAAGGTAAGTCGCGTTACTTCCATACCATCTCGCATACCAACGAGAGTCGAAGTCTCCTTGATAGTCCCACCAAATCTTTTCACGAGCTTCCTAGCCCAAGTTCGCGCCAGGGATTTTGAACCTAATTGAAGATCCCAACCTCCAGTTACCGGGCCTTCTTTGGTGACGAAGAACATAGGGTCAGATTCTACTTCATCAAGAAGTTCATCAAGAGTTCCTCTTAGTGATTTGAGTTCATCATCATCAAGGCGACGACCTGCACTACGAAGTTGCATTGTTGCCTCAAAGTACGCACCAGCCTTTCGGGTGCAGGATGGACAAACCGCATTGCTAGTCTGCAATAAGACCTCATAATTGTCGCTGAATTCAAGGCCCTCAAGACGACCATCGATAGTAACATGCAAACGAGCAGTGCGGTCATCTATTGGCTGATATGCCATATCAACCGAGACCCCAGTAGCTCCTTCGACAACATTGAGATTTTCACGAAGTCGTACCTCTCCCAGTTCCTCATCTTCAATTCGCACCCAGCGCTTCTCTACCTCATGCATTGAGCATTTGGCACATCGGTACTGTTGGATTCGATCTGGGACTTGAGAAAACGTAGTTCTCTCCCTGAGACAACCCTCGCATAATCGCTGCGAAGTCAGAGGGGGTGGCGAACCGCATGCAATGCAAAATGCTCCGCTCTCCATGGCACTCCCTCGGCGATTCGGCTAATGTCCCCCGTTTGAATGGTTCCCGAACCGGTCGGGGGTAAAATTCGGCCCCTAAGGGGGGCCGATACAGCTTATTGGACGATTTACTCATCTTTATTTGAATTTGAGGAATCTAATTCTTCAAGACTCGTTTCTAGAGATTTAATCTCGCTGAAAAGAGTCTTGGCATGATACAATAGTAGTCCTAGCATAATGGTGTATGCAGCATATGCCTCAACGATGCCAGTCATTGTATCGCCCCCTCATCAAGGTCTGACTTGAGTTGTTCCAACTGTGCTGCGAGTCGATATCGGTGATTGGAAAGACGAACAAAGCCAGCGAATATTATGCAGAAGATGAAAAAGGAGAGCAAAAGCAAGGTTTTGATTTCAGGATCAAGGCCTGAATCTTCACTCTCAACGACTAGAACACCAGGGTGTCTCTCTTGATACCAAGTAGTGGCAAGGGCTGTTATTGGAACTAGAGCGAAACCAAACAGACCAATCGCAGACAGAGTGTCTCTAGTTGCAGGAGTGTCAGGCTGTGAGCGCCTTGATAGAACTAGGAACATTGCTACTGCAGTAAGAAGACCAAATGTGTTGAGACGAAGATCGCCCCAATCCCAAGGAGTGCCCCATTCTGCAGAACCCCAAATAGGTCCAGATGTGACGACCCCGAGGCCAAATATCAAACCTAAATCTGAGGCGGTCTGGAACCAAATCCAACCTACCTCACTACGCTTGATATACCACATGACTGCACCAATAAATAGCATTGCGAAAGATAGGAAGGAAGACCATGCGAATGGTACGTGAAAGTATAGAATTCGATATGCATCAGGAGCCGTGAATGCCTCAGCATTTACCGCGGGGGCAGCAAATAGAGCATACAATGCAGTCAAAGTTGCAACACTGACTCCAAATAGAGTCAATATTACCCCAAGTGAATCTTGACCTCTCATTGGTAACGCCCCAAACCATTGAGTGAAGAAACCATCCCCTTACTCATCAGGGATGATTACAGCAACACCCCAAACTAAAACTGCAGAAAAACTCGAAATCAAAATATCAGAAAGGGGTTCACCAATAGCCAACTCAAAACTCATTCCAGATTCCATTATTGTTGCCAATGCACTGGTCAATTCAAGGAATGGCCAAACAAGAACCAGTAGTAATAGTGAACCTGCGGCGGCACTCGCTCTACGCAGGTCAGACACCATCAGATGCAAAGCTGCAGCCGCTGCACTGACATCTATGATTGAAAGGGCAGGTAGCCAAAGCCATTTCAGAACCTCATCATTAGTACTCGAATCCATATCTCCTGCAATTACGAACCAAGAAAGATAGAGAATTGGAATCGGCAAGATGAACGATGCACCAACAACTGAGAATGTTGCACGTGACCATGAACCGGTCATAGCGCGCCACCAATCTCCCACTCTCTCCTCTGATAGTCGCTTCAGCAAAGCTGGAGCTGTCACAGCCGTGATGAATGCAGGAGCAAGCACTAATGCGGCGATTAAGTCGTAATTTTCTGTTGACCGCACAATATCGGTCGCAAAGGTGAATGCGAGTAACATTGCAACGAGGGCAGGTGTTGCCCGACCAATGGTGTCTATTGGATTTCGCTTTTCCATTCGCCAAGCCCAATTGATGAATTCAGAGAACCTTGAAACATCTACCATAGTAGTTGGTGAAGGAATTGTTGAGGCATTTCCAAGAGATTCACCCGGAGAAATGCTGAGGCTGCCATTTGACTCGAAAGAGACTACTCTATCGGCTACTGAGATCATATCATTATCATGCGTTGCAATTACAATTGAATGGCCTAGTGAGGAAATAGAACGGATCCATCCTGACAACAATTCTCTAGAGGCCTTGTCGAGACCTTCTGAGGGCTCATCTAGAAGGACAACTGTGGGGTCTGCTCGCATGACTGCAGGAGCGAGTCCTGACAAAACTGCGACTCGTCGGCGAAGACCCCCCGAGAGTTGAGAAACATTGTCGCTAGCACGATGTCCTAGTCCCCAATCGGACAACATCTCGTCAATTACCGAATCTTCAGGACTATGGCCGGAAATTCGGATTGCGGTTATGATTCGCTCACGAACCGTTTCTTCACCACAAATGCCATCACTTTGTAATGTCAGACCGAAACCTAAGATATCTCCTCTAGTACCATTGAAATCACGCACTATGGATTCATTTCCGCCATCAAATCGAGTCACTACGCCTTTTGAAAGTGAATGTAAGCCGGCGATTGATTCGAGAAGAGTCGTCTTGCCACAGCCATTCTCACCCACAAGCGCGACAACTTCACCCTCGCAGATTGAGAAATCTACTCCATCCAGAAC
>DUIL01000010.1 GCA_013330385.1 Candidatus Thalassarchaeaceae archaeon | reverse complement strand
AACGTGTCAATTGAACAACGCCTGCTTTCGACGCGGCATATGCACTGACCCCTCGGATTGAGTGCAGACCCGCCACTGAACCTAGATTGATAATCGAGCCACCCCTACCCTCATTAATCATCCATTCACCAAATGCACGAGCGCAAAAAAAGGTCGCTTTCAGGTTCAAATCAAAGATTTTGTCCCAATCATCCTCAGAGTAAGCTTGAGGCTCCTGTACAAATGGACTTACACCAGCGTTGTTCACAAGCACATCTACTTGGCCACTCTTTTCCAACGTGGCAGCCAACAAGGTTTCCGCAGCCCCCTCTTTCGTCAGGTCAACTGGCACTGCCGTAGCACTACCACCTGCTGCTGTGATCTCGTTAACCACTTCCTCCAACTGAACTTCTCGTCTAGCCGTCACAAGGACATGGGCCCCCGCATTAGCTAGGGCTGTTGCGATTTGACGACCTAAGCCCTGACTCGCGCCAGTTACCACAACAGACATACCTGAGAGATCAAACAAACCTCCAAGGTATTGGTTGACACGAGGCAGTCGATTACTCAAAATCCAATGCCTTCCAATTACCTTTCACCTGAGCCTCCCAGACAAAAGAATCCTTTCACAATATCGTCAATTTTTGATCCCACTGGAAACACTTTGGCCACACCGGCTTGTCGAAGCTGTTCCTCCTCATTCACCGGGATTGTGCCTCCTATAGCCAAGGGGATTTGGCTGACGCCCATTTGCTCAAATGATAAAACCACATCACGAACTAACCAAAGATGCCCACCAGAGTGGAAACCGAGCCCCAGGACGTCAACATCCTCCTCAACCGCTGCACTTACTATGGCATCAATTGAAGAGCGCAGTCCGAGATAGATCACCTCCGCTCCCGAATCCCTTAAGGCTCGAGCTACGATCTTTATGCCCCTATCGTGCCCATCCAGACCCGGTTTTGCGAGAAGCACCCGAAGTGATCTTTTAAACTCATTATTCTCTTTCATTTTGGTACAGGTTCCTGAAATTCTCCAAATACCGTTCTATAAACTTCACAGATTTCGCCAACAGTAGAATATGCTTCTACTGCCTTAATCGTTGCTGGCATCACAGATTCTTGAGATCGACACTCTTCTTCAAGTCTCTCAAGAGCCCTCCTCACTTCTCCTTCATCGCGTTGTTCTCGAGTTCCCTCAAGTGCCTCAACACGTCGTTTCCACAACTCCTCATCATGTTCCCATTTGACAATTTCGGGCTGGTCTTGGCCCTTATCTGTATGCACATTGACTCCAACCCAAGGTCGAGTTCCATCTTCAATGGCACATTGTATTCTATAAGCCCGTCTTTCAATTTTTCTTTGAATACTACCATTATTGATGCCTTCGATTACCCCATTCGTTGGATACACTTCATTCATATTCTCTTGACTCATTTCCTCAATTTGGTCAGTCATACTTTCAACAAAATAGGAACCACCTAGTGGATCGACAGTGGAAGCCACGTCACTCTCCAGGGCTAGGATTTGCTGTGTTCGCAGCGCCAACAACTGACTGTATTCGGTTGGAATATCGTATGCTTCATCAATAGTAGTGCCAAGCATTGCCTGAGTACCCCCCAGCGCTGCGCCCAAAGCACCAAGCGTCGAACGAACCAAGTTCAATTCTGGTAACTGTGCAGAGAAATAGCTTCCGCACCCTGCCACACAAGTAAATCGCAATTTTTGTGAAGTTTCTTCGACTGAGCCATACTCTTCCCGAACGATTCTCGCCCAAAGACGTCGTGCCGCTCGAAATTTCGCTGCCTCTTCAAAGAAGTGCATACCTGTACCAAAGAAGAAGGAGAGCCTAGAGGCCACATCATCCACAGTAAACCCTCTATCTAACAGCAGGTCAATATATGTTCTAGCAATTCCAAAGGATATTCCAACCTCTTGTGGAGGAGCCGCTCCTTGTTCATGTAATAAGATCGCACGAACATTAAATGGATAGAATTTTGGCATATTACGAATTATATACTCAGCAGTATCCCCCAATAATCTAAGTGAACCTTCTACCGGAAAGATCCAGGCACCACGCGAAATGAATTCATGACAAATATCATTCGCAATCGTTCCACGCAACTGGTCCAAAGGACAATCTTGTTTCTTTGCTACAGCTACGAGCATCGCCTGAATAATTGGCGCCATGCTACTGATGTTCAAAGAGACTGGAATTTTGGCCAACGGTATTCCCTGAAACATAATTTCAAAGTCCGCCAATGAACAGACTGAAACACCTACACGTCCAACATCTCGAACGACACCAGAGTCATCACAATCCAAACCTAACTGTGTCGGCAGGTCGAAGGCTACATTGACTCTTCCATTTCCCTGATCTAAAAGATATCGAAATCTCGAATTTGCGTCCTCAGGAGTTCCAAAACCTGAATACAGGCTCGGTTGCCAAATACGTGAACGATACCCATCCTGATAAATGTGTCGAGTAAACGGAAATGTTCCGGCTTCTCCTATTGTTCCTGATACGTTACCTTTCTCGTCCTTTGGACCATAAGCACGGTCTATCTCAAATCCTGACTCCGAAATGATCCTGTCTTTTTCCACCAGTCACCACCCATTCACGGATTTGAACCAGCCAAACACAGCTAATATCCAACCATTTCTCACCAAATTCAAATCCCGGTAAAGCTGAGCGACTTTACGATTCAAGGTTTCTTACCGATCACTTTCGGGCCGCCACAAGTTCCTTAATCGATGCCACGATTGATTCTGTTGGCGTTCCAGGTCCAAAAATTTCATCAACTCCAGCTTCCTTCAACTGCTGGAAGTCTTGCGAAGGGATGATACCACCTGCTGTAATTGCAACATCATCGCATCCCAGCCTTTTCAATTCAGAAACAAGTCTGGGCAAAAGAATGCGATGAGAACCAGTGAGTAGGCTTACACCAATAGCATCCGCATCTTCCTCTAAGACGGTTTTCGCAGCTTCTTCTACGGTGACAAACTTCAGATAGATTACCTCAATTCCAGCATCACGTAAGGTTCTACCAACCAATCGAATTCCGCGATCGTGGCCGTCCAGTCCAATCTTCGCCAATACCATTCTGATTCGTGAGTTACCATTCATGCTAATCTCCATCCCGGCTCCCATTCTCCATACACATCCTTGAGAACGTCCGCCATCTCACCCATAGTGCAACCCACCTCAACTGCTGCAATCAGCGGTTCGATAACATTGGTTTCCGCATTTGCTGCAGATCTAACTGTCTCAAGCATTTCCGACCGTTCCAAATCGTTTGTACGATTTCTCCGAAATTGTTTAATCCGAAGAACTTCCTCTTCCTCGTATCCTTGATCAATGACCAGAACATCGGTTGGGACATCAGCGTCCAACCGATATTTGTTTACGCCGACCACAACCTTTTCTCCAAGTTCCGTGAGTTTTGCTCTTCTTGCGTCTGTACTGTAGATTCTCTCCCGGAACCATCCATTTTCAATACCTGTGATAACACCTATTTCTTCAATATCAGAAATCATGTTTAGTGTCCGAGATTCGATCTCGTTTGTCAACGTTTCCAAGTAATAGGACCCTCCCAATGGGTCGATTGTATTCGTGACACCAGTCTCTTCGGCAATGATTTGTTGGGTTCTAAGTGCGATTCGTACAGCACGATCAGTTGGCAACCCAATGGGTTCGTCAAGTGAATTCGTATGAATTGATTGTGCGCCTGCCAATACTCCTGCTAAGGCTTGAAATGCCGTTCGGATAATATTGTTGTCTGCTTCTTGAGCAGTTAATGTTCGTCCAGCTGTTTGAACGGAGCACTTCAATTTCCAGGAACGTTCTTCAGTTGCCAGATAGTGATCCCGAAGTCTCTTGGCCCAGATTCGTCGCATTGCTCGAATCTTCGCAATATCTTCAAAGAAATCACTATCGCAACTCACATGAAACGATATCCTCCCTGCAACGTCATTTACATCCAGGCCCCGCTCGATGGCACCTTCCAGATAGGCAAACGCACTAGTCAGTCCAATTGCTGCTTCTTGAACCGCATCCGTACCATTTTCTCGCGTGCAATGGGTATTGACCGTAACTAGATGGAATTTTGGCATATTCTTAGTGCAATATTCAATCACATCTTCTGCCAATTTGAAGCCTGCTGTCGGTGGAAAGATGAAGGAACTTCCGACACCAATATATTCTTTTAGTACATCATTCTGAATTGAACCTGCCACGAGTCTTTCCTGAAATCCCAATTGTCTAATTGCAGCAACAAAAAATGCCATAATGATTGCAGTGCTAGAAGACTCCACAACAGATATACTTAACCTATTCAAATCAATACCACGTAATAAAGCCACCATATCCTCTAAACAACTTATTGGTACTCCATTCTTTCCTACCTCACCGAGTGCCATTGGATGGTCTGGATCATACCCACGATGAGTCGGCAGGTCGAATACAACATTTAATCCAGTTTGTCCAATTGATTGAAGATATAGCAATCGTTCATTGGTTCCTTCCGCGCTCTTGAGACCTGACACTTGACGCATTGTCCAGTGACGACCGCGATACATCGATGGATAAATACCACGTGTAAATGGAAATTCTCCGGGAAATCCTAAATCATCAAGATAATCAGAATCTTCAAGATCGGTGGGGGTGTAAATGGGCTGAATCTCAATACTTGAATCATTTTGATAAATTTCGTTATCCATCTCAGGCGAAGAAAGTGCTTGATCATCTAACCAAGAGTTACGCGCTGTTTCAATACTATCTTGGCTATGTTGTGCATGATTCATTTGATTTCCTATCTTCATTCCTGTAGATGAGCTATTTTGAACATCAGATTATGTCAATCTTCAATTAGACGAAGACAAACAAAACGTCGCTTGACCCAAGACACACGGTGTTCCTGAAGTGGTTTCGTTAATCGAAATATCGCATTGATAGGTGACGCTTTCGTCAGACGTTTCACTACTCGTAACTTTTCCCCGCGTTTCGATTGTAGTTTCAGGTTTTACTGGGGCAGTAAAATGTACGTCTTGCAACATTCCCCCGTGCCACCAAGATTCTCCACACGCTTTAATCATCATTTCACAAAGAAATCCCAAAGCTATGTGGCCGTGTGCGATTGTTCCGCCAAACTTAGTTGTTTTCGCATATTCTGGATCAGTATGCAGTGGATTATGATCACCCGATACATCGGCCCACGCGTCTATCATATCTTGAGTAATCCTTTTTTGGATTACTGGTAATGAATCGTCTACCTTAAATGGCCTCATCACTATGTTCCAATCATCTTGGCCAAATTGCTTTAACTCGAACGACACCGCAAGTGAGTTTATGATCGATTTTCGCTGTAGATTCAATCGTGATATATTTCCGTTCATGATTTTCATACTTCTCAATAACCGTCGCTTGTACATTTAGAACATCACCCACAAATACTGGCGCACTGAATTCCATGTCTTGACCAACTAAAATTCCACCTCCAGGCATTGTGTAGTCCCTTAAATATGCTTGACGCCCCCAGATTCCCCAGAGACCAGCTGGCGCTATTTCCCTACCTTCAGATTCTGATTCCTCGACAGATTGAGGCCATACTCCTAAGGCTGTCCGATATTCGTTCACTAGAGTTTCAGTCAAATGAAATGTGAATGGCTCAAAGGTTCGACCTACTTCAAGTTCCGAATAGAGCAATTCCGGTTTCATGTTGTTGCTCCCCTATTCTTGGCACCCGCAACGGAAAGCCGTTGATGAAGGGCTTCTTCGAGCCCTGGTCGAAACAACGGATCAGCGATAGATATTAGTGCTTTCGCTCGTTCTACCAAATTCAACCCTTTTAGGTGCACCATTCCAAATTCGGT
>DUIL01000197.1 GCA_013330385.1 Candidatus Thalassarchaeaceae archaeon | reverse complement strand
TGAAGTGCAAAAACAGCTCGATTTAATGAGTAATGAAGCTATTGAAGCGTTCGGAATGGAAGCCTTCAACCAGAAGTGTAAGGAAAGTGTCTGGACATATGAGGCCGCTTGGAGAGAAATGACAGAACGCATGGGGTTCTGGGTCGATCTAGATGACCCATATGTCACCTTACATGACGAATATATCGAATCAGCATGGTGGTCACTCAAGCAAATGTTCGACAAAGGACTTCTCTTCAGAGGTCACAAAGTATTGCCTTACTGCCCACAAACCGGAACTAGTTACTCTAGTCATGAAGTGGCTCTAGGTTACAAAGAAGTTGCAGAGCCTGCCGTTTTCGTGAAGTTCAAACTGGCTGATGAAAACGCATCAGTCCTTGCTTGGACTACAACCCCATGGACACTACCGGGTAATGTAGGGCTTGCAGTAGGGCCTGATGTCACATATGTTCGAGTTAGGATTACGGCACCGCCCTCTGATTCGTGGGAAGGAAGAGGTGGCGCAGTTGTTGGAGAGGAAGTCATTCTAGCAAAGGATTTGATGGGGGCAGTATTACGTCATCAGGCAGATATTATTGAAGAAATTCTAGGTTCTGATTTAGTTGGAAAATCCTATGTCCCATTATTCCCAGATGCAATCGACGGGACTAACCACCCCTCTGCTTGGACAATTGTTGGAGCAGATTTTGTCACTACCAGTGACGGAACAGGAGTTGTCCATACTGCCGTCATGTACGGAGAGGATGACTACAATCTAGGAATGAAAGAAGGATTTCCAGCTCAGCATACCGTTGGCATGGATGGGCGCTTTGTCAAAGGAACTCATAGTCAATTAGATGCCCGATACGTCAAAGATTGTGATGAGGATATTATCGATTTACTAACTGATGAGAACAAACTTTACCGTGAACATATTTACACACACGATTACCCGCATTGTTGGCGAACTGATCATCCACTTCTTTACTACGCAATGGATAGTTGGTTCGTTAAGATGACCGCTGTAAAAGAGCAAATTACACAGTATAACTCTGAAGTTGAGTGGGCTCCATCTTGGACAGGAGAAAAGAGAATGGGAGAATGGCTCTCTAACATCAAAGATTGGGCCATTAGTCGAGAACGTTACTGGGGTACACCAATTCCAGTATGGATTTGTCCAGACTGCGAGACTGAGCACTGTATAGGCAGTATCGCAGAGATGGAAGAAATGAAGACCGCGGACTCTCAAATGCCTCCTGAACTCCATCGCCCCTACGTCGACGATGTCAAACTGAATTGCCCATCAAGTGGCTGCTCAGGTGAGATGGTACGCGAACCATATGTAATGGACTGTTGGTTCGACTCGGGCTGTGCGTCATTTGCACAATGGCATTACCCGTTTGAAAACACTGACAAGTTTGAGGGGAGTTTCCCTGTTGACTACATCTGTGAAGCAGTAGACCAAACTCGTGGCTGGTTCTACTCCTTATTGGCAGTCTCAACTACAGTTTTCGACAGCATTAGTTATCGAAGATGTCTGTCCCTAGGTCATATTCTAGACAAGGATGGGAAGAAAATGTCGAAGTCGCGGGGAAATGTAGTCAATCCATGGGATCATTTCAACAAGGAAGGTTCCGATTCAATCCGATGGTATATGATGACACAAAGTGCACCTTGGTCACCAACTAACTTTGACTCTAATGGAGTTAGAGAATCCTACGCAAAGATGTTCCTCACTCTATGGAATGTTCACCGCTTCCACTCAGAATACGCAGCACTGGATGGCTTTGACCCAGATGATGAAAGTGGATATGTTCCGGTCACTGAGCGCAGCCCCCTAGATCAATGGATTCTCTCAAGATTACATTCAGTAGCACAAGATTACCACGACCAATTTGTTGCATGGGATTTCCATAAGGCGGGCCGTGATCTTGAATCGTTTGTGGTTAATGATTTGTCAAACTGGTATGTTCGACGTAGCCGTAGACGATTATGGAATGAAGCGGACTCCACTGACAAGCGTGCTTGCCAACACACCTTGCATGAAGTTCTGCTAACCGTGTGCAGATTAATGGCTCCAGTGGCTCCATTTATGCCTGACCAAATACACCGAGACTTAACAGGAATATCTGCACATCTTGCAGACTGGCCAGTTGGTTCCAAACTTGTTGAATCAACATTACCTCCTCAAAACTGGGCTCTTGAGCAAGAGATGGCTCTAGTTAGAACGCTTGCCGAAACAGGAAGGCGAGTCCGCGTTGAGGCAAATCGCAGACAGCGTTTGCCGTGCCGTTCAGGTTGGATTGTGGGTGGACCTGATATTTCGAGATTCCATGATATTCTTGCTGATGAATTGAATGTTGAAGAATTGACTGCCGAAGAAAACCTTGAGCGCTTCCAACGCATGGTAATCGAGCCAAATCGTAAGGCATTAGGTAGTAAGTGTAGACAGGACTTGCCTGCAGTTTTGGCTCTTCTAGCACAAGCAGATCCGGACAATATACTTCTAGAGATTGATGCTGGCATTTGTATTCTTGAAGGATACGATATCACAATGGAAGATATCGAAATTCGATATGTAGAGAAAGATGGCTTTGCTGCTTCTACAATTTCTGATGACGATGTAGGAGATGTATCTCTAGTACTAGATATGAGCCTTGATGATGAATTGATGTCTAAAGGTCTATCAAGAGATATTATTCGTCGCGTACAAGCCAAACGTAAGGAGCTTGATTTGGATATGGAAGCAAATATTGGATTAACAGTGTGGATGGCAAATGATGCTCCTGAAATTTCACAAAATGATTGGTCGCATCTGATTAATGAAACTCGTGCAAGTACTGCTGAATTAAGTCACGAATCACCTCCAAAAGGAGTCGATTCATTTACTGTTGATGATGTCGAGATTCATTTCTCAGTATCTTGAGTGATTAGTCAGAGTTTTGAACCACAGAATTTACAATTATTAGCATCAATATCATGACCTTCACGTGAGCAAGAAGGGCATGCCTGCGTACTTACAGGTCCAGTTTTGACAATTTCATTCGTTAGAATTCCAGTTGGTACGATAATCAATGAGTAACCCATTATCATTATGAAAACTGCAACCGATTTACCTAATGCTGTGAGTGGAACTGTATCTCCATAACCAGTACTAGTCAGTGTCACAATTGCCCAATAAACAGACTGAGGGATAGATGTAAATCCATTTTCAGGCCCTTCGAGCATATACATGGCAGCGCCGGAAAGTATGCACAATACAAATACGGTTGACAAGAAAACAATAATTCTTGATTTCGACTGTGAAATTGCCTTCTTTAGAACTGCTGCTTCACCGAGATAACGCCCTAACTTGAAAACGCGGAAAACACGTAGAAGACGTAGTGCTCTAATCACCAGAAGGTTGTGTGCTCCTGGGATGAATAAACTCAGATATGTAGGTGCAATCGCTAATAGATCCACTATTCCGAATAAAGAGGTCATGTAGGCAGTTGGTTTTTTGACTGAAACTATTCTTAGTACATACTCAATAGAGAATAAAATAGTGAAAAACCATTCAGCTATTACCAATTCACTATGATATTCGGCATCGATTGAAGCAACACTCTCCAGAGATACAACTACCACAGATGCAAGAATTGAGATTAGAAGTCCGACATCGAATATCTTTCCAGACGTCGTATCCGCCTCGAAAATAACCTCGTGAACTTTCTCACGCCAATCCTTCTTAACATTATATTCG
>DUIL01000132.1 GCA_013330385.1 Candidatus Thalassarchaeaceae archaeon | reverse complement strand
CATTGTCACCAATCCCGTCACCATCTGTATCTTCCCATTCATTAGAATCTTCAGGATATGGGTCGTCGTCATCCAATACTCCATCATTGTCATCATCTGCATCTAATGCGTTGCATACTCCATCGCCATCAGTATCAGTAGGGATTGATGTATCATCCAATGAGTCACTTCCACAGTCTGCTTCGTTAACATCTGTGTATCCATCATCATCATCATCATCATCAGCATTATTTCCTAGGCCATCGCCATCTGTATCTTCCCATTCATTTGAATTCAGTGGGAAGTCGTCCTCGGTGTCATCGACTCCGTCATTGTCATCATCAGAGTCACTATCGTTAGGTATTCCGTCGCCATCATAGTCATCTCCTTCTAATGCATCACAAATTCCATTATTGTCGGCATCGGCAGGTACATCGTTAGAATCTGTACTATCAGTTCCACAATCGACCTCATCTAAATCCGACCAACCATCATTGTCGTCATCCAAATCTTCAGTCATAGTGACGTCCTGAGTGAATACTATGTTGTCTAGATAGAGGGCCTCCATAGCAGAGTTCGAGGAGAATTCGACTTCGAGATGACCGTGCCCGGCCGCTCCTACCATCACCGTCATCGTCGTCCAGGTACCGAGCCATGACGAGTTGTCGGTGTCGATATCGTAGCCCGTGGTGTTAATAATCTCGATATCGTTGTTCGCGCCAATGAATCTGATGACTAAGTAGTCCACGGGGTTTGAGGTCTCGTATCCGGTGTCCTGTAGGAAGAAGTCGAAACTCATTTCATCTGCTGTTATGTCATCGAGAGCCAGAGTGGCGATTCCATCGACGTCTGACATCTGGTAACCGTTGTTCCCGTCGGAGAAGTTGCCGACAGTCCCGGTGTAGTTGATTGTGCCAAAGTAGTCACCGTCAGTCAGTCCGCTGCCGCCAGTTGAGGTGTAGTAGAGGGTGAAACCCATTTCAGAACCATTAGTCTGGTTGTGGGCGATATGCGGTTCGTTGGCGTTGTTCCAAAGGTACCTGCTGACCGACTCGTTTCCAGTATCGGTGTACTTCACACTCGCGATGGTAAATGGGTCTTCAAAGGAGGTATATGCAACGGTTGAGGAATATGTGCACCCAGCTACAACCGAGTCTGGTAATCCATCCCCATCTGTATCTGTGTCAGCGCATGGATTGTTGGGGAAATCATCCAATGCATCATCCACCCCATCACCGTCTGAATCATCGGCTATGGTAGCGTAAGGAACAGCTACAAGGAGAAGGGCAAGGAGGAGAGTCAGAGGCTTCGCAGTACGGGTCATGGCCCGCCAAGGTCGAGGCGATTGAAATAACTCACCCCAACAATTTCTTGATTTTTTATGAAGCGGGGCAACCAACATCCTCTTTGACCTAATGCCTGAGCCATTGTCATGAATCCTCACGAACAGGCAAATACAGTTCAAAATGCAGTCGATGCTTCTGGCCGTCACTATCGAGATTCTTTACCAATGATAGCCAGTGAAAACATACTTTCACCTTTAGTTGCTAAAGCAGTCAATTCAGACCTTCATGGAAGATATGCAGAAGGCTTACCAGGGAAACGCTACTACCAAGGTTGTGATGATTTTGATACCATTGAAAGCATCGGCATTGAATCCGCCAAGCGTGTATTCAATTGCCGATTCGCTAACATACAATCTACATCGGGCACTGTGTCAAATATTGCCGCTCTGAAGGCACTAGTCAAGCCAGGTGATACAATCACAGCAGTTTCAACCGCCGATGGGGGGCACATTTCCCACGCGCGAATGGGTGCTGTCGGATTACGAGGGCTTGATCTTGTAACCTATCCTTGGGATGAAGATCGCATGGAACCTGATGTTGATGCATCATGTAAATTAATACGTGAAACCAAGCCTCAATTGGCTCTTTTTGGTCAATCTGTCTTCCTATTCCCTACACCCTTGCAGGAACTATCTGATGCGGCACACGAAGTTGGTGCCAAAGTAATGTATGACGGGGCACATGTTCTAGGTCTAATTGCCGGTGGTCAATTCCAAGACCCCCTTCATGAGGGTGCGGATGTAATGACTGGTTCAAGTCACAAAACCTTCCCTGGCCCTCAAGGTGGATTCGTTCTTTCTGATTCGGAAGACGAGGTTCTTCACAAGAAACTAAACAATTCGATATTTCCAGGCACTTGTTCCTCATACCATCTTCATCATGTGGCTGGTAAGGTTGTTGCCCTAGCTGAGTTCGAAGCCTACGGTGTTGATTATGCTCGTGACATTGTGGAGAACGCGAAGGCATTGGGTGCAGGGTTAGCTGCCGAAGGATTTGATGTACTAGCCGAAGAACGTGGCTTCACAGAAAGTCATCAGGTACTAACTCGTCATGGAGGACCTGATTCTGGTGCAGGAATGCGAGCAGCACAACGCCTCGAGGATTGTGGCATCATAGACAACATGAATATGCTTCCAGGAGATACCAAGGCTATGTCGGGACCTAGTGGATTGAGACTTGGTGTGCCCGAGTTGACTAGAGTTGGTATGGGTGTAGATGAAATGCAAGATGTTGCCCGTTTCTTTGCCCGTTCATTGATTTCAAAAGAGGACGCTGCAAGCGTATGTGCTGATGTTAAAGAGTTCAAGTCAAGATTCCAAACTGTGCATTATTGCCTAGAAGAGGGCCCTGCATATCCTGGGTTATAATTCGGACAGTTCCGGAATAGAGTTATTCGACCACCATAGGTGGTCGGGACTATGCGCACTAAGGCTCATGGTGCAATTCTGCTTACAATTCTGATGCTCACTTCAGGTTGCATGGGCATTTTTCAGCAACAGGAAGAACTCCCAGATACTGTTGATTGTATCGAGCAACCTAACCATCCCGATTGTGTAGATGACACGATTACTGCAGATGATTGCCGTATCGATCAGGTATTCACTGGTGATTCTTGCAGGCAAATGGTGAAACCCAGCGAACTGACTTATGGGGAAGAATCTATCACTCTACAAGTTGCAAATGAGATGCAGGCTTTGACTCCATCATTCCTTGGTGATGGCCCAGACACTTGGCTCATCAATCCTTATTTGCCCGATGGTCTTGAATTTGATAGAGACACTGGTGTCATTTCTGGAATTCCAATTGAACCATCTCAGAATATCAGATACACTATTGTTGCCTCTAATATCATGGGTTCAATTAGTGCCTCAATAGATATCGAGATTATTTCAAACCCCCCTTCCAATATCGGATATTCATCCTCTACTATTGATTGTGTGATAGACAAATTCTGCTCTCTCCCTCCTCCTTCTATAGATGGAGGGGTAGTTGAAAGCTGGAGTGTTGAACCGCCACTTCCTCATGGTATGATTCTTCTTCAAGATGGCTCAATCGAGGGTTCTCCTTCTCATTTGGGCGATTCTAATCACACCATTACCGCGACTAACCAAGGCGGTTCGACTAACTCTGTAATCCGAATTATTGTATTGCATGACCCTCCTATGGGGTTGAGTTATGGTGGGAACCGATTTCAACTCACAATTGGAGATAATTTCCAACAGATACCTTTCACGAGTGGTGGTTCCATTGAATCATGGTTTGTTGAACCACCGTTGCCTGACGGTCTGACTCTCCATCAGTTAGATGGTTCGATTCGAGGCTCACCTAATATTGTACAACCCCTGTCAATTTATCTTATTACAGCAACAAATACTGGTGGTTCTGTTAGTGTTGAAGTTTTGATTAGTGTTTCAGACATCGCTGTTTCTAATATTCAATACACGCCATACGAATTTGACTTAGAGGTTGACCAAAGTATTGGTTGGATAGAACCCACCTATTCTGGTGGCACACCTGATTCTTGGTATATCGAACCTTTACTACCTTCAGGGTTCAGTTTTGATGTCTATAATGGAACTATATTTGGAACAGCCGAAGAAATCCAAGATTGGTCAACACATTACATTTGGGCTAACAACACAGGTGGTTCAACCTACACTTCAGTTCGAATTAAGATTACCAGCGCACCACCTGATCTAATCTCTTGGGAAGGAAACGAATTCGCTTTTGCTTCGAATGAATCCGCATTCATTCAGGTGACAAATAATGGTCCAGCAATCGATTCTTGGGAGATTGAACCTGCGCTTCCCGACGGACTTGTGATAATTGCGAACGGCAGTATCGAAGGAACGCCCACTCACAATATAGATTGGACCGAGTTCACAATCTGGGCCAACAATACCGGCGGCTCAGTCGGACTCAACATCTGGATTGCAGTTCACGATTTACGCGCAGATCAGAGTGAGTTGCTAAGTGGCTTGGATGATGCAGATTGGGGGGGGTGGTCATCACTAATACTGCCCATAGGAAAATGGTCGTTCCCTCTAGGTAGGGACTCGACAGACTCTACCGTCGTAGCTGCAAGCCACGTTGGCAGAGGCAAGATGATTGGTCTCGGACATGAGAGCTGGGTCGCACAGAATCACGAATTCAATTTCAGAGCAGTAGAGTGGGTCTGTGGAGAGGCGGCAAATGTTGGTCTGGCCTATGGCGCTGGATTTGATCACTGGGAGGACGAACTCAGGGCTGAGGGACATTCCGTTCATCTTTCAGTAACTCCCGATGACCTCTCTCAGGTGGATTGCCTGCTGGATGAGTTCTGGAACGGACACGATGACGCTGACAACTTGGCCATAGAGCAGTTCCTACTTGGCGGAGGAGGGGTGATAATGGGTGGCCACGCATGGTACTGGTCATACTCAAACAGTGATGTCCCACACAATTACCCTGGAAACAAGATTTCCCAGACAACCGGTTTGATGGTCTCTTCAGATTGGGGATACAATGACATAGACTTCGAAATTCCGCACTTGATGTATACTCCGCATAATGCAATTAGGGGGATTTTTACTGACAGAGTCGACGGAATTGAGTTGACGGAAGAGGAAGCTGCAATTGCTTACTCCTCAATTTCCGATTGCACTGTAATGGTTCCTCTGGACTTTTTGGAATTCTGGACGCCTCTCAGGGAGTTGGTCAACTCCACAGGATGGACGGTAATTCCATACAGCACCTTGTGGAGTTCAACTGGTCATGAACTAGGTGCCGATCCAGTGGCCGATGTGATTCTGAGACTGGAGGAAGCCCTAACTCAGAACCTTCCTGCCGCTGAGTTACCCGTACATCCTAGTCATGTAGAATTCCCGGGTGAAGTGCCTTCAAATGCAACAAGAATAACTAGAACTATTACCGTAAATGGAACACAAAGTGGCCTTCCTAGTAATTTTGGTTACTCTGGCGCTAGAAGTCCTATACGGATGTCAACAGGGCTCTATGCTGCTCCGGGTGAGGTGGTTACGATAACGGTGGATGAAGAAACCTCTGAATTGGGATTCTGGATTCTAATTGGAGCACACACAGACGGACTTTGGGGCAAAGACATCATCAAACGTCACTCTAGAATATACAGAACTTGGTGGATAGACAATACTACTACAGAGGTTGGCAACGCCTTTGGTGGAACGATTTATGCCTACATTCCAGCAGGTTCCGAGTTTGGTGAAATCGATCTGACAATATCTGGTGCCGTGCGAGCTCCGATGTTTGTTCTGGGTGAAACTACAGATTTTGTTTGGACCACTTCTGAGAGAGATAATCCAGCACCATGGACCGAATTAATCTCAAACAATTTTATCATGTCAGTTCCTAGTTATGAGATAAGGGATTTGAATAACCCCACCGATCTTATGGAATGGTGGGATGAAGCTCTCTATATGGAGCATGAGTTGTATGGGTATGAGCCATGGCCAAGGGTTGAGAGGGCTGTTTTCGATGTCCAGATTTCTGCAGGATGGATGCACTCTGGATATCCCTTCATGGCACACGACCTAAGTGTGGATGACGTGGTCAATCTATCTTATATGAGCGAGAATGGTGACTGGGGGATGTTCCATGAGTTAGGTCATAATCATCAGTGGATGCCTTCTACTCTTCCGGGAACTACTGAAACAGGGTGCAACTTCGCTAGCGTCTATTTGATGGAAGAACTGGTCGGTGTAGAGGGTCACGGGGCGGTCGACCCAGTACAGCGAGATTCGCGTATGCGCAGTTACTTCGACGACGGCTCAAACATCACCAACTGGTCTGTGTGGATAGCCCTCGATACATATCTGATCATCAAGGAAGAATGGGATTGGGACCCGATTACAGAGGCCCTCACTGTCTACTACACTTTACCCTCCGCCGAAGTGCCTGTGGGCGATACGGAGGAGTTCAATGCCTGGGTAATGCACCTCTCTAACGCTACTGGATACAACTTAGCTCCGTATCACGCTGCTTGGGGATTCCCACTGACTCAGGACACCTTTGACTCTCTTTCCCATCTTCCAATTTGGGTCGATGATCCACTGCGAGGAGAATATTTCGTTTACGATGCCATTCTCCGTAATCTTTCTTCACCAGACCCCTCGGATGCCACTTCTACTACTATATCATGGGATACTTACGATAATGGAACGAATACAACTCTGACATTCTATTACGGTACAACTGACATGGGTAACCAGACTTCAGGGTGGAGTGACAGCACAAACTTTGGGAGTACAACAGTCGGCAATCACTCACAGACTGTTACTGGATTGACTTGCTGTGGAACCACTTACTACGGCCGAATACAGGCCTCAAACGAAGAGAGTTCGGTATGGTTCGGGCCTATTTCTTGGACCACAGATTATCTTGACGACTGACTGATTTTTCTCAGTAAACTTTCAAAGGAAATTTCAGGGATATATTTCTGGTGTGCTATTGCCAAAGGTATCCAAATTAGTGTGTGCCCGATTGTGACTAAGAAGGCTGGAATTAATTCTAAGCGGGGCTCGCCTTCCATGTATATCGCTGCAACGCCTAAAACTGCGAAATGAGAGATGTATATGGTCAAAGTCAATTTCCCTGCTGGCTCCAAGAAAGATAGTTTCTCACTTCCAGTGGATGAATATGCTGAGAGTAACTTCTCTGCTAATAGAACAAATGTTGATGCGACGATAATGAAAGCCATAGTTGCTGGGAAGAATGTAAGCACAGCATCTCCTTCAGTTAGTGCCCAATCCATATTATTGTAGGCTGAATAAGCAATAGTTCCAGTAGTAATTGCAAACCCTAGAACTATCATACTATCGCGTTGCTTAGAGGTGTTTTCTAAATCACTAATTAGAGATCCTAGGAGAACAAATGCAAGCCACGGAAGGACGGGATA
>DUIL01000076.1 GCA_013330385.1 Candidatus Thalassarchaeaceae archaeon | reverse complement strand
TACCCTTTGATTCAAGGTTGCCAGGATGCCCAAGACTTAGGGGTCTCTCTAACGTGAAATGCATGCAGTCTGAGTGCATTTCCGTATGCTGACGTAATATGTGGCGCCACTTGCTCAAAAGCCCACCTAGCAAGGTTCTCAGCGGTTGGAATGAATGAAACAACCAATGTCTTGTGTTCATCTCCCATAATTGATAGCGCCTCAATAGCTTCAGTATCATTTTCGTAGACAATGAATGCGTGATCGACCAAATCATGAATGTGCTCAGTAAGTATTTTTGATACATCTGCAAAATCCATCAGCATGCCTTCTTCTGAAACTCCGGATTCATTGACAACTTCTCCGACAAGTTCGGCTTCCCAACGATATCTATGACCATGCATATTTCTGCACTTACTCTTATGATTAGGGACTCTATGCCCTGTGTCTGTCTCTATCCATCTCCTAATTGTTGTAACCATTTCTATTCCTCCTTGAAATCCAAACAAATTGAATTAATACAATATCTAGGTCCTTTTGATTCATGGAAAAGATGACCTAAATGCGAATCACACCCACTACATCTGACTTCTATTCGAGTCATTCCGTGCGAATTATCCTTCAATTGAGTAATGTTTGCTTCTCCAGTTTCGCTTGAAAATGCTGGCCAGCCACACCCCGAATCGAATTTCGATTTCGATTCAAATAGTGCCTTTCCACAATCTGCACAATTGTAGAAACCCTCTTCGAAATGTTTGTCGAATTCTCCAGTAAATGGGCGCTCTGTGCCATTCTCTTTCATCACATGATAGCGAAGTTGAGCCTTCAATGCGCCAGCAAGCACTTCTTCCCAGGGTTTGACATACTCAACAGGATCCTTACGACCAATTGCATGGAAAGCAAGTATTCGTTCAACATCAGCCCCACTAGTTCCTGACGACCTTCCCCTCTCATCTGGGTTGTAGGAGGTGTTAGTATTAGCAAATACTGTATCAAAATCTAAACCTAATTTTTTGCATGACTTCAGTGCATCAGTCAGTATTGTTTCCTTGTTCCCATCAATATATGGTAAGTGGAATGAAACTTTTTCTGAATCCCAATTACCTAAGGCAAATGATTCACCTATTGAAGCATAAAATTCAGGCCTACAATCAGGGTATATTGCATGATCTCCTGAATGTACACCCAAAGCAATTTCAACGTCTGAATCTTCACGTAGAGCGACACTTAACGCGTATCCATAGAGAATTGAGGCGAAAATAGCGTTCCGGTTAGGAACTACAGTCGATTTCATTTGGTCTTCTTCGTAATGCCCTTCAGGTATTTCTTCACCACCTGAAATGAGGGATGATTCGAATAACCCCATAGCACTAGATAAATCTGCTATTTTATGCTCTACTTGTATGTCATTATTGGCTAAGTAGGCCATGTTAGCAATAGCTCTCTCAATCTCGATATTGTGTTTTTGCCCATATTCATATGAAATGCAAGAAACCTTGTAGCCATCAGCCAATAGACGTAGCAGTAACCCGGTTGAATCCATACCACCACTAAGGGCCATTACTGCGCGCATTCAATCAACACCCATCCACTTGTGTGTCTGCAATGAGAGTCTCCAACCAGGTGAATTCTTCACTATCTCTTCAACTGCAGAAAAGTTTCGACCATTCTCTTCTACAGTTTCTGAGTCTATATAACAGGGTTGAAGGAAATGGTTTGAGAAACCGGTTTTCAATTTATCATACATAGATAGATCTTGGCCGCAGTATACGACTTTTAATTCATCACCTGTACGTTGTTTTATGCTAACATTTGGATATAATTGGTCTTTAGGTGAAACACAAATCCAATCTATCACATCAGGAATTGGGATAGTTCCATTAGTCTCTATAGATAGGTGAATACCATGCTCTTTCAATACATTCCCAATAGTGTCTAAATCCTGTAATGCTGGCTCTCCACCCGTGAAAATAACTCTATCACAATTGTACTGTAATACTTCTTCGACAATAGCATCCATTTCCATTTCTTCATATTGTAAAAAATCAGTATCACACCAACTACATCTTAGATTACATTCACCAAACCTGATGAAAACATGCGGAATACCTGTGTGGAATGCTTCTCCCTGAACTGAATAGAAGATCTCTACAACTGGGTATTTCATCGAAACACCTCAATTGGATAAAGGAGAACTGCGAATCAATTGCATCAATTCGGTACGTGCTTCGCTTTTATCGAAAAACACACCACGCATTGCAGAAGTCGTCATGATGCTATTTTGTTTCTTTACACCTCTACACTGCATACATCCGTGCGACGCTTCAATGATTACAGCAGCGCCAAGGGGCTGTAGGTTTTCTTCTAAATCATCGGCTATCCCTTTGGTTATTCTCTCTTGATTTTGCAATTTTCTTGCGTGTAAATCTACTATTCGTGCTAGTTTACTGATACCAACGATCCTTTCAGTAGGAATATAAGCGACATGTGCTCTTCCTTTGAATGGTTGAAGATGATGTTCACAGGTGCTATGGAACTCAA
>DUIL01000059.1 GCA_013330385.1 Candidatus Thalassarchaeaceae archaeon | reverse complement strand
ATAATGACTGAAGCATATCGTTGTATTATTTGCACAAATGTAGAAAGAGTCTACGACTCAGACCCTCAAACAAACCCTAAAGCACAATCATTTGACACTCTCACTCACAAAGAATTGCAAAATATTGTCGGCCCCGCCGAACATGATGCTGCAGGTCCCAGTGGTGTAGTAGACCCAATGGGTGTTGCTGATGCAGCACGAGCAAATCTAACTCTCAACGTCCTAGATGGACGGAATCCAGAGTTAATTAGGGCGGCAATTGAAGGTGGTTCATTTCCTGGAACCGTAATCGAATCAGAAGAAGAATGAAACTGTGGTGAAAAAATGAGCCGAAAGGAAAAAATCCAACGTGCTGCAACTCGCACAGCTGCTCAAGCACGTGAAACAGCGTCGCGAGAGCGTAGGCGCAGCGGAAGGAGCACTCAAGCAAGCGGAACTCAGCCTCATAGACACTGTTCGGTATGTTGGACACCTATCCCACTTAATGCCGAACCTCCTATTTGTGACAAAGAAGATTGTGAATCTACGCATGAAAAAAGACAAGGTTCTCGAAAGAGACTGACGATTATGCTCTATCTCTTTCCGGCAATCGCCATATTACTCGCTTTACTCAGTTCATTATAGCGTCAGGTTCAACATATACTGATATGAGGGGTCACTATGAAGATGGTTCGGGTACTCAGTGTATTACCGGGATTTGTCGGTTTCGTTTGCCTCTTGTTAGTGGCTGGAAGTTTGTATGGAATTGAACTTGATGAAACAAGGGTACAAGCCACAACAGTACCTTGTCTAGATGAGGAGACAAGTGTATGCCCAGTTGGAATGACTGGAAATGATTTCTATGTTCCTTGGGGATTCATTATGCTAGATGTGGATGTAACAATATCATGGAGTGAACCTGGAAAGGCTTGGATTGGCGTTGTGGATGCTAAATATGCCGAATCCTGCCCTCCTGATACCAATGGACTAACAAGTTGTGAAGCCGATGATTTCGAATTTGTCGCCGGGGGCCCTGATGTTGATGACTCATTCACTTTCTCCCTTGAGCCCGGTAATTACAGATTTACCAGTGGGGGTCACCCAGGTAGTTCAAACTTAGATGATCAATTAGTAACGATAGGTACTACAATACAGATGGCGACCACGGGAGAAATATTACTTGCAATTGTAGGAATTCTTCTAATGGTTGGAGCTATTGAAATGATTTATCCAATCAAATTATTTTGGAAGAAGTTCGTAGACTCTTGAGTGCCTTAGTCTCAGTTCGCTTGAAGAACCTAAGACGTCTCGTAATGTCATGGCCGTAACCAATTGCGAATCTTGTGGAGCAAAAATTCGTGCAGAGGGACTTCACTCCTCATATGGTGGCCATCAAATTTATTGCGTGACTTGCGGAGTCACATTTCACGTTGAATGAAATCATTTCCGTTTTCGCATTTCTCTTTCCCAACGAGGAGCGTGCATCTCAGCCTTCTCTCGACGTTGGGCTATTTCTTCTGGAGAACCGATAGGCCCTATTGATTCATTTTGACGATGCCAGTCATCGGGTAATTCTAGAGGGTCAATGATAGCATCAGCATCGATAATTTCAACTAATTGGCTCCGTAGTTCATCTATTCCTTCGCCTGATTGAGAACTGATTCTCATATATTCTAAGTCGTCTTCCTCAAGTAAATCAGATTTTGAGTAGGCCACTATCATTGGCCTCTCTGCTAACAATTCCTTTACTTCATTCATCAAGTGCAACTGCTTCTCCTGACTCATACCACTACCTTCACTCAAATCAATCAAGAATAGAATTACATCGCCGACATTTTCCAAAGCAGCGATTGCCTGCATCTCAATTTGGTTACGTTCAGCCATAGGACGGTCTAACAAACCTGGAGTGTCGACCATCTGGTACTTACGGCGACGATGCTCAAAATGACCAACGTGAAGTCGCTTGGTAGTAAATGGATAAGCTGCAACTTCTGGCTCACCGCTCGATAGAATTGTAATTAGAGCAGATTTACCCACATTTGGAGCCCCTGCAACCACAATACAAGGTTCAGATGCGTCGATAGAAGGCAGTTTACGGAGTATATTTCTAGCCTCTCCGAGCCATAGAATATTATCTCCAATCTGTTCTATTATTGACGACATACGCCCATATGCATGCCTTCTTTCAGCATGGAATGCCTCAATATTGCGATATTTCAACATCTTAGATTGTGATTCGCCTGCTATTTTTCTCACTCTCTCGGCAGCCCACTGAATCGCACCTAGATTTTTACGAAATTCATCTGCTCCAACAGCAGCATCGACTAGTGCTTGATCAAAGGAGGATTGAGCATTAAGACTCGGCCACTTGTCAATCCAATTGAGAAGAGTCTCGGCCATTGTGTCGGAAGCAGCTTGGACCATTCGGGCCATTTGCTTTCGAACGCGGTGATATTTGTCTGGATCCTCAACCAAATCCGACTGTTTGCTGGCACGCCTGAAGGCCTTGTCCAAAACCTCCTGTGGATAAAGCACAGTAGGAATTCGCCGCCACTCGACTGAAGCCATAGTGTGTACCTCCGTTAACGGCGCCGAGGCCGACGCTTTTGAATCAACGGGCTTTTCTATAGTCACGCGCGCGGTGGTATATGAGCGGAGAGCGCCGTGGAAGGAGTATCGATGACCTGCCAGATTGGGCGAATTCAATTGCAATGAAATATGGGGCACAGAACCTTGATGGTGTTCAGGACATTTTCTTTGGCCCTCTAATTGACAGAAGGAGCGGACTGCGCAAAGATGACTTAATTGAAATCATGATTGATGCGAGGGCTATTTCGAAGGACACAGACCCATGGGCTAGAGGCATGTTACTCGCTACTACTCGTCATTCTGTAGAAATACTCGATGAAGAAGGACGATTTCGATCTATTGCGAGAGATGTTATCGTTGAAGTTCGCTTAGTTAGTCACTTAAGGCGATCATATATCGAAGATGAAGAGCTCCTTACCTTTGAGAAAGAGGATTTACGCCGACGCTCAAATGTTCATGAACAAGCAGAGCGTCAGGCCGATGGTGGATCTGATGACAGCCACCTTTGGGGCTAAACGTTCACGGTTGAAAATACAATATGTATTTCTTAGATGGAGTGGAGATTAATGACTGACGAAAAACTCAGATTACATGCATTTGTTTGCACTAATCAAAGAGACGCGACTAAGTCTAGAGAATGCTGTGCTGCAAAGAACTCTCTCGATGTAATGGGAAAACTAAAGAGAGCCGCTAGAACAGCAGGAATTACTGACGTTAGAGTCAATAAATCAGGGTGTTTAGATAATTGTGAACAAGGAATTAGTTGTGTAGTATATCCTGAGGGGATTTGGTATACGATTCCGGACGATGATGAGGCAATATCTCGTATTGTGGAACATCTAGCTGGAGGGAAACCGGCAGAAGAATTTCGAATGGTGAGCGAATGAAGAAAGTAGTTTACACAAAAATAGGTGGTCCTTCCTCAATTGAAATCCGCGATTTTAGTGACCCCATTGTAGAAACTGGGCAGGTTAGAGTAAGAGTACACAGAGCCGGAATCAACTTTGCAGATTTGATGATGAGACAGGGACTATACGGTTCTAACCCTGATTTTCCATTTACTCCAGGATATGAGGTCAGTGGCGAAATCATAGAACTTGGAGAAGGAGTTGAGGGATTAGAAGTAGGGCAGAGAGTCATAGTAATGACGGGGTTTGGTGGATATTCGGAACAAGTTGTTACACCTACAAACAGAGTTATTCCTATACCCGATTCAGTAAGTTATGATGACGCTGCTACACTTGGAGTGACCTATGGCACCGCATACCACATGCTTGTTCATTTAGGGAATATGAAGAAGGGAGAATCTGTTCTTATCCATCATGCTGCAGGAGGTGTTGGAACAGCAGCGGTACAGATTTGTCAAGCACTTGGAGTGACTAATATCATTGGAACCGCTAGTTCATCCAAAAAAGAATTTGTAGAAAGTCTTGGAATGCGCTTTGTAGATAGAAATACGGAAGACTTCGTCAGTGTATGCAAAGATGCAACCGATGGCAAAGGAGTTCATCACGCTATTGACCCTGTAGGAGGTAAGCACCTAATGAGATCATACAAAGCCCTAAGAAATGGAGGGAAACTCTACTGTTTTGGAGCCTCGGCAGCAGTTTCGGGCCCAAAAAGGAGTTACTTTTCAGCATTCAAAATGTGGCGAAGTACACCGAAATTCAATCCTTTAATGATGATGACTTCAAACAAAGCTATCTTTGGAGTACACATGGGTAGGATGGATGACTCGACAGTCTTCGAATCTCATATGATGGATTTAGCAAAGATGCTTCAACAAGGAAAAATAAATCCTATCGTAGATAGTGTCTGGAGATTCGAACAGGTTGCAGATGCTCAACAACATATGCATGATAGGAAAAATCGAGGTAAGGTTCTCCTCGACTTCTCTTAATCACAGACCGCCAGGCACCATCATCGCGAGAACGTTGCCATTACAGACCAATTCAATGTCGTCGGGGAGGTTAATTCCACCCGCCCCCCATGATGCACTGACGGCCTCGCCTATTACGGAGTAGTGGTCACTCTCAACAACTGCATTCATGGTCGCCATGTCGGGCCATATGGTCCCTGCGATGATTCTTTCACCATCAGCAACTAGTGCTCCTCTAAGACAACCGTTCTGCATTGCATATTGCAGAAAGTTCTCCTTCCATACATTCACCATTTCTTCTGTCACGTCATTGCCGCCAGTCTTAACGACCCAATATCTTGCTATTGGCATGATTGGCCTTTAATCTGAATTAGTATAATTTTTTCCACTTGATTATCTCATGTTAAAATGAGAAAAAAGTGAGTTGACTAGGCTCATTTGAACGATTACATCCGTACAGGACGGGTTGCACCACAGGCCTGACATTTCAGTAGAGTCGTGCGTTCTTCCTTGATGAAACGTGTATCAGGAGCTTTGCACTGGTTGCAAAGAATGTATGTCTTGACATAACCAACAATCTTTTCCTTAATTCTCTTAGGAGGAATTCGTCCCTTGAACATAACACGAACTTGTTCTCTATTACCTGAAGTTCCTAACTCATTAATTAGAAATTGATAGACATGATTAGGATCCCTATCCATTGAGTCAACAATGGCGGAAAAATTACGAATTATTGTTTGATTCCCTTCAACTAAAATTTCAGGAGTTGGCATTGTCCATCGTGCCCTCTCGCTGATATCCTTTGGAATTCTATCACGCGCTCTGTCTAGAAGTGCATCGTACTCGAAGTCAGCCACGAGCCTGCGAACCACCTCCTCCTTTTCACCCCACCGACAGTCATGAATGAGGATACCAACCGTCAAAGACCAGTTTGCTCGCCCATTGCCATGGACGAACTCATTGAAGTCAAAGTCTCTCGAGTTCATCCTGATGCACAATTGCCAACAAGAGGTTCAGTTCATGCAGCAGGTTGGGACCTATACGCACTTGAGGATACCGAGGTTATCTATCGAAATGCCACATTAGTCCGTACTGGACTACATGTCGCCATCCCCGTAGGTTACGAGGGGCAAGTTCGAGCACGTTCCTCTTTGGGCAAAAAGGGGTTAATTCCACCTCATGGGATTGGAACCATTGATGCAGATTACAGAGGGGAATTGTTTGTTATGATGACTTGGATTGGAGAAGGAGGTTCCTATACTATCACGAAGGGAGAGAGAATCGCACAACTATTGATTACACCAATTCCCAGATCTGCCTTCAAAGAAGTACCCCTCCATGAGTTAGGTGAGACTGACCGTGGGGAAGGTGGATTCGGTTCTACAGGAAGGTTCTGACGGCAAATGTGACACGGTTCTTAGAACCGTGCTTCTACATAGTCTTCATACGAATGCTTCATAGTGGTCGTAGTGGGGGCAAGTTCGATGCCACTTAGCATTGACGAACTTCGCACCAAAGTCGAGGAGTACCGCAACAAGGGCCTGAACAGCCAACAGATAGCGGATGAACTATCCCTCTCACAGACAACTATCCAATGGCTTTCTTCAAGCCACGTGCCTGCTGATGAAGATGCGCCTCATGATATTCGAGTGGGATGGCGCTCTGTCGCAGTCAAGGCCGCTAGGGTAGAAGCAGTGTCATACGTATTCTGTGATATTATTGATGAAGAGATAGGGAATGAAGTAGATTGCTTAGTTGGAATATCGATTAATGGAATACCTTTTGCTCAAGCCATAGCGGGCCAAATGGATCTTGAAATCGCAGTTTCACGAAGTATCAGTGAATCGGAAGGAGGACACCTCTCTGATGTATTTGCTAGTGTGAGTGGTAAGCGTGTTGTCGTAATTGATGATGTAGTATCTAGTGGCACTACTATGCGCAAGACAGTTCAGCACCTGAAAAGTGCAGGAGCTGATGTAAAACTCTGTTTAGTTTTAGCAAATAAAACTGAGATGAATGAAATCGAAGGGGTTCCTCTTCGTGGACTCGTGAGAGTTGTAACTGTTTGAGGTAGATTCGATGCACTGGGCGGATTTTACTGCTCAGCGGCTGCAACGTGAATGCGGAGACAAACTGGTCGCCGCTTCTGGTATAACTCCATCTGGTGAATTCCACTTGGGTCATTTTAGGGAAATTCTCTCGGCTGAGATGATTCACAGGGCATGTCTAGACGCTGGACTAGATTCCCGCTACATATTCATTGTTGATTCTATGGACCCACTTCGTAGAGTATATCCCTTCCTTTCAGATGAATACGAACAGTATATTGGCCGCCCTCTTGCATTTATTCCTGCACCAAATCCAGACGGCACCCCTAGTCAAAATGGTTTGTCGTATGCTGAACATTTCCTAGGTCCATTCCTAGAGGCACTTCAGCAAATTGGAGTGTTTCCTGAAGTAATAATGAATCATCAAACCTATGGAAATGGCGAGTTCGCGGGAAAAATTGATTTGGCTATCCAGAATACTGATGCGATTAGAGATATAATTGAAAATATTTCAGGTCGAGAATTGCCTGATGACTGGTTTCCGTACAAGCCTCTTGGATCAGATAGAAGTATGGATGGAGTAACTGTTACCGGCTACGAAAAACCATATGTTCACTGGGTAGATAGGCATGGGGAATCGGGTTCAGCAGATATACGAAAAGCAGATGGGAAATTACCGTGGAGAATAGATTGGGCCGCTAGATGGGGAATTCATGGAATTACTTGTGAACCAGCAGGTAAAGATCATGGGGCAGCAGGCGGCTCTTTTGATACTGGTATACCAATTTGTAAATTATTAGAATCAGAACCTCCTGCAAAAATGGTCTATGAGTGGATTCAATTGAAGGGGTCTGGACCTATGTCCTCCTCAACTGGGAACACAATAGGCCCAATTGAAGCACTATCTCTTGTTCCACCTGAGATATTGCGTTACCTCATTGCGGGCTCTAAAATGAACAAACATATTGATTTCAACACAGGACCAGCATTATTCCAAATGGCTGATGAATACGAAAGACTAGTCGCAAATCCCCCTTCTGGAACTGATGAAGAATTGAATAAACGGCAGCGAGTTGCCAGAGACACTCAAAACGCAGCATTGAGACTCAGTCAAGTAAAGCATGGCACTAATCCCAGTGACTCTTTGGCCGGAGTATCTTTCAGACATCTAGCAATGCTTGCCCAGATTAAATCAAACGACGATGATATTTGGGAGTCTCTTTTTGAGAGTGATCATATCTTTGACCCAAATCCAAGTGATGCACTAAGTGATCGGCTCTCACGTATGCGAAACTGGATTGAGGGCATACACTTCCCTGATGATGCTCGAATCGTCATTCAATCCGAATTGACTGAAGATGCTAGAAAGAATCTTGATGAAGAGCAAATGTCATTCCTCATTAATTTCAAGCAAGCCATATCGGATATTATTTGGAATGATGAGCAGATAAGTCAAGCAATCAAAGATACTGCTGAAGCAAACTCAATCGGAGCTAGGCAAGCCTATATTGCAATCTATTGGGCAGTTCTAGGACAATATTTCGGACCAAGAGCGTCTTCACTCTTAGTTGAAATAGGCTCGGAAAAATTAGAGAGTTTACTTCCGTAACTATTCTGATTTTTTGCCGCCGCGGAACCATACTAAGGCAAATCCTGCTGTGAATCCTGCGCCGAAAGTGCCCATTTCCATTAGTGCATCAAAGGCTGATGTTGCTGCATCACCAACTAGCCCCCCAAGTGAAGTAATTGAATCCCATAACTTACTCCAATTGACAGTAATAACTCCAGATAATTCCAAGAAACTTAGAATACCTACTTGAATTAATGCAAATATTTTCAAGACTTCTTTGAGGAATTTCAGTAGTGCTGCAGTGGTAGCGCCAAGAGCAAGACCTGCGCCCCCCTTCATTCCCACGCTATCGAGTTCAACCATATTTGCCGGATAAGGGGTGGAGTGAAAAGACTATTGCAATCATTTCAGTACAGCAATGTCGAGTAATCGGGGTTCAGGAATACCTATCATTGCTTCACCAATAGCCTGAACCTCCATTCGCGCTCCAGCCATAGTGGTCACAAATGGTATATTCAATTCAACGGCAAGTCTACGCATCATATTTCCATCGAGAACCGCCCCCCCTGTATTTCTTGGTGTGTTGATAATAAGTTGTATGTTGCCTTGTCTCATTAAGTCAAGAGCATCTGGAGTCAAACCTTCAGCAATACGATAGCAAGTACGGACCTCTACTCCTCCTGAGTCTCGTAGAACATGGGCGGTCCCTCTAGTAGCATAGATAGTGAATCCCATCTCTTCCAGTTCTTGAGCCAGAGGGATTACATCATGCTTGTCAGCATTTTTCACAGTAATGTACACGCCACCTTCTGTTGGAACGGGGAGTTCAGTTGCAAGACGGGCCTTTAGATAGGCAGCAGCAGGTCTAGCATGGCTTCCCATCACTTCACCGGTACTCTTCATTTCAGGGCCAGGTGCTGGATCTAGTCCTCGTAGTTTAATGAATGGAAATACTGGTGCTTTTACACAAACTGCATCATTTTGAGGTTTAGGGATTGTCAAGTCTTGTAGTTTTTCACCAAGTGAAAGACGTGCTGCGATTCGAGCAAGAGGGACTCCTGTAGCCTTAGCGACAAATGGGAATGTACGAGAACCTCGTGGGTTCACCTCAAGAACATAGAGTGTTTCTCCACGAATCGCATATTGAATATTGAAGCAACCTTTGATTCCAAGTTCAATACCAATCTTTTCAGTCCATTCCTCGACTTGAGCTATGATTTTTCGTGAAACATTCTGAGGGGGTATGAAGCAGGTCGAATCTCCTGAATGGATGCCGGCCTCCTCAAGATGCTCCATTATCGCACCAATCAAGACCTCATCACCATCACATACTGCATCTACATCCAACTCAATGGCGTTTCCAAGATATTCGTCAACAAGAAGAGGGCGTTCGGGTGAAAGGAAGGCATCCTGCATGTATGCCTCTAACTGTCGGTCGTTGGAAAGTATCTCCATACCTCTCCCTCCTAAGACATACGAAGGTCGCAAAAGAACAGGATATCCAATTTTATGCACAGATTCACGAACTTTTTCAGGGGTGCTGGCGGTTGTCCCATTAGGCATTCTCAACCCTACTCGTTCAGCGAATCTTTCGAATCGCTCTCGATCGCTGGCCTCATCAACAGCATCTGGAGATGTACCCTCCATAGAGAGATTGAGACCCATTTCCTTTAGATGAGGTAAACGACTTGAAAGTGGGAGGGCTAGATTAATTGCAGTTTGTCCGCCAAACTGTAAAAGAATACCATGTGCTTGTTCTCGAAGTAATACTTCGCTTGTATGCTCAAGAGTAAGTGGATCAAAATAAAGGCGGTCACTTGTATCGAAATCAGTAGAAACTGTTTCAGGATTGTTATTGATTATGATTGCCTCTTGACCTAAGTCTCTAATTGCACCAACTGCATGCACACAGCCATAATCAAATTCAATACCCTGACCAATACGAATAGGCCCACTACCAATTACGACAATTCGCTTCTTTGTCGATTTATCCACACCTGGTGTGTAATCAATCCCAGTTGGTGCAGAACCACCCTCGTAAGTGGCATAATAGTAAGGAGTGACTGCAGCAAATTCTGCAGCGCAAGAATCCACCATGCGGAAGCGTGGATGAATAGACAGACTATGCCTACGAGTCGTCACAGAATTTTCGGAAGACTCCTCTGGAAGCGATTTCAAACCACTTGCTGGGAAGCCCGCAAGTGCATCAGCAATGTGCATATCAGTAAAGCCGGTTCCTTTCCAGCGCCTCATTTCAAGCACAGGAATATCAACAGGCATCATACCCAATTCACCTGCTGCTCTAATCTCAGTCTCCATAGCAGCCATACGCTCAAAACGATGAAGGAACCAACGGGTGATTCCACCGGATAAATCCCTTACGTCTTCAATTGTGTAACCTCTTCGGAAGGCTTCGAAAAGAGCACCCATTCTACGATCGGTAGGTACCCTGAGCCAATCTTCTAGTAATGCTTCAGGAAGAGATTCTGCGGCTCTCTCATCCATACTCTCACCGCCTGAAGCATCAGCCATTGTAAGTGGCCTAGGGTGGGGTTGGCCATACTCAAGACTGGCCCATGCCTTGAGGAAAGCCTCCTCAAAACAACGACCTATGGCCATAACTTCACCTGTTGACTTCATCGAAGTTCCAATAGTCCGATCTGCGGTTCGGAATTTGTCAAAAGGCCAGCGAGGTATCTTCACAACACAGTAATCTAATGTGGGTTCAAAGGCAGCTGTGGTGCCCTCTCCAGTTATTGGATTAGGTAACTCATCAAGAGTATAACCAACCGCTATCAGAGCAGCCATTCGAGCTATTGGGTAACCTGTCGCCTTGCTCGCAAGAGCAGAAGAGCGAGATACACGAGGGTTGACCTCTATCACTCGGAATTGACCGTCGTCTTGATTTACTGCAAATTGAACATTGCAACCACCCTTGATATTGAGACGACGGATTAGTCGCAATGCAGCATCCCTTAGACCCTGATGATCTCTGTCAGAGAGTGTTTGTTGAGGTGCGACAACTACCGACTCACCTGTATGTACCCCCATTGGGTCGATATTCTCCATAGTGCACACTATGATGGCATTGTCCGCTCCATCTCGCATGACTTCATATTCATGTTCCTGCCAACCTAGAATACTTACTTCAATCAATACTTGACCAATGGCAGAGTGGAGAATTCCTTGACTCGCAATCTCTACCAATTCACCCATATTGAAGGCAGTCCCGCCGCCTAAACCACCTAGAGTAAAGGCGGGACGAATTAGTAATGGGAATCCACCTAGAGTTTCAGCGGCAGCCATTACTTCTTGAATAGAATCACAAGCTATAGCCTTACAAACGGGAAGGTCAATCTCTTCACAGACTTGCTTGAACAAGTCCCTATCTTCTGCCTCATCTATTGATACAAGGTCGCATCCAATCAATTCAACTCCCAACTCATCTAGGCTGCCATCATGGGCCAAAGCAGATGCTATGTTGAGAGCGGTCTGGCCACCCATTCCGGCTAGTAATGCATCTGGTTTCTCAATTTCTAATATGCGCTTGACTACTTCGGGTAGCAGAGGCTCGATGTAGATTCTATCTGCCATCTCAGGGTCGTTTTGAATAGTTGCAGGATTGGAATTAATCAGAATTACTTCGTAGCCATCTGAACGCAATGCTCGACAGGCTTGACTGCCTGAGAAATCAAACTCTGCCGCTTGTCCAATTCTAATTGGCCCACTACCTAGTATGACTATTCGTTGGAGATCGTCTCTACGCGGCATCAATTCTCACCTCTTACAGCAGGTATCGGCTTACCTGCAAGATGATCTTCTACCATCTCAGCAAAGCGATCAAAGAGAGGAGAGGCATCATGTGGCCCAGGACATGCTTCCGGGTGGTACTGTATAGTGAAGGCCCTCTTCCCAATCAAATCCAAACCCTCTACAGTTCGGTCGTTAGCATTGACATGACGAACACGGAAAGGTGCCTCTAACTCATTGGCACCTCGGTCAGAACATGCACCAGTGGGGTGCGGAGCCAGCATTCCTTTCTCAGGGTCTTCAACCGCAAAGCCATGATTCTGACTAGTAATGTAGACCCTGCCACTTTCTAAATCTACAACTGGTTGATTAGCACCTCTATGTCCATATCGAAGTTTGTATGTGCGCAGACCAGCTGCAAGGCCCATCAACTGATGACCAAGGCAGATCCCCATCACTGGTAGACCCGTTCTTACCGCCGAGGCAAGGGTGTTTCTAGCAGTAGTAGCGGCTCCAGGATGAGCAGGGTCACCAGGTCCATTAGAAGCGAAGAAAGCGTCGGGATTCCATTGAAGAATTTCGTCAAATGTAGTTGTTGCAGGACACCAAACGACCTCGAATCTACGACAAAGTTCTCTAAGAATATTGTATTTCACTCCACAATCTATTGCTGCAAGACGAGGAAGTTTGTTACCTTCATTATCAACCGCTCCTTCATTGAGAAGTACTGCATTGTCACATGTTACTAAAGACACCAAATCTTCAACATCAGGTGGAGTCATCTCATCAAGACGCACCAACATTTCTCTCTCCATTTCAGCAGGACCGAATATACACAATACAGTTCCATGTTCACGAACACGACATGTCAATTCACGAGTATCGATATCCTGTATACCTGGAACTCCATGAGCAAACAAAAGGTCGTGTACATTACCAACCGAATCACGGTGGTCTGGAATTTCCATTAATTGTCTACAAACTACTCCTCGAGGCCAAACTCCTGCTGATTCAGAGGTTCCTGCATGTATTCCATAATTTCCCAATAGAGGCCAAGTGAAAGTTAAAACTTGGCCGGCGAAAGAAGGATCGGTAAGACTCTCTTGATAGCCAGTCATTCCAGTAGTAAATACCAGTTCTCCCTCAGCCACTACTGGTGCTCCAAATAATCTACCACGATATCTAGTGCCGTCGGCCAAAAGAAGTAATCCGTCTGCTCCAGATAGTGGCTCAGGGGTGTCAGAATCCAACAATAAATCGGCTGCATCTGTGAAAATAGGAGGGGTTTTGACACCTGAAACAGAAGCGCCGGGTGAGAAGCCCCTGATGGGACCTATACCCGACATCAACGATGCTGCTTGAATACGATTCTTAGTCATTGAGTGTGGATTCACTCTTCTTCAAGGTTGAGAACATGCTTACCAGAGGCACTGGGTAGCACCCTAATTTCGCCTCCTGAAAAGTGAGATACATCATCAATTGGACCAACAAAAGAATCGAGAAAAATACCTAAAGCAGACACTTCAGAATGAGGTTGATTGCCTACTGAGACGTTGTGAGTAGCCAATTTGTATACCTCTCCGGGAACCTTTGTACCTCCAACCACAATTACTGTGGGCCGGTTTCTATCAATCTTCTCAATAGCATGATGCCAATGTTCACCATACATTGTTAGATGAATTATGACTCCAGCCTTGCCGTCACCAGCATCCTGAGAAAATCGACGCAGCCAACCTAGTGGTTTTGGCTCATAGTGGCACTTGAATTCACCACCAAACCTCTCAGTGACTGAATTCCATGTCTCTAGCGCAGAAGGGTCTTCTTCACCCGCCAAAATCACCTCATTCGCACCAAAAGCACGAGCAGTAAGGCCAAGATGGCTAGTGATTCTCTTGTCACGCTCTCGCCGATGCCCCAAGCGAAGTACCGAGATCGGTTGACGCTGGTCGCGCATACAGTCAGGCAGCAGGCCCGACTTCATCAGCCTGACCCTCAACAGAAGACCCACTCATAGTTGGAATTAGCTCTACTGGCATGTGAATCATTTGAGCTCTGACCCACTGTAATAGAATGGCATCTATGAAGAAGCGAGCGGAATAATGAATCATTACTGCAAGTGCTAGTAATCGACCAGTAGCCATAATGCCATCCTGCATGTTGATATTATCTGTTATAATGGAAAAACCAAGTGGTTCTAGAGTATAATACACTGCTAGAATAACTAGAAGTCCGCCTATGTTTGAGGCTGATGCAAGTCCTCTTTCTCGGCCGATTGAAGAGATCATAGTAGCAATGAAGACAATTGCGGGAACCATCAGAGCCATTGTAGGAAAATCAAACGCACCTAACATAGAATCAGGAATGTTGGAGTCACCGAGTGATTCTCCCCCTTGCTTTACTGCAATCCACCAGAACAAACCAGACATCATTAGCAGGGCACCCGAGAACCAACCTCTTTGGGTTATCATATCACGGATTTCATGCCTATCGGCTGGCTGCAATCTTTGAAGGATAGATTCCATTAATTCAAGAGCATCATTAGAGGGTAATTCCTCTTTTGCGGTTGCTGCAAGACCCGATTGAGGGCTTGAAACAACGTCATCCATAGTCTCCTCGCCCAAAACCATTGTCGGATTGGCTCTCCGTCACATCATAAAGCATACGCAGAATCCGAGGGGTGAAATGGCCGACTGGAGACGAATCCTGAATCGCCGAGATGACGGTTTTCCACGAATTATGGGAGTTCTCAACGTCACGCCAGACTCATTTTATGCGGATTCGCGTGTAAATTCACTACAAGATGCGCTTTCTCGCGCAGAGCAGATGGTCAAAGATGGAGCCGATTGGTTAGACATCGGTGGTGAATCAACTAGACCGGGGGCTGAACCTGTAAATCCAGAAGAAGAATTAGAGCGTGTTATTCCTGTCGTGAAGGCTGTAAGAGAACTATTGCCAGAAGTTGGAATCTCAATAGATACGAGAAGAGCCATGGTAGCACGTGCTGCTGTTGAATTAGGTGCAGACATGATTAACGACGTCAGTGCTCTTTCTGACCCTGATATGCTTAATGTGATTATTGAATCTAATTTGCCTGTTTGTATAATGCACATGCAAGGTCTGCCTGAAAATATGCAAAATGACCCAAATTATGGAGATGTGATTACTGAAGTCCGACAATCCTTAGCTGATGTTGCAGATATTTTGTTGGAATCGGGGGTTTCTGCAAACAATATCATCGCCGACCCAGGGATTGGCTTTGGCAAACAATTGCATCATAACACCACCCTGCTCGCTGCTGGAAGAGATATTGTTCCAAACACACAAATGCCCTTGATGTGGGGTGTCAGTAGAAAGAGAATGTTCGCACACCTCCTATCAAGAGAAGATGCTAGTGAACGGTTAGCCGGTACTTTGGGTATTGCAGCAATGGCTCCTACCAAAGGGGTCGACATCATCAGGGTGCACGATGTGCGCGAGCATGCTGATCTGTACGCTGCGATGCGTGCTGTGGAATAAGGGGGGATGACATGGGGCGTAATGTTGTAGAAATCGATGAAAATCTACGTCTAATCGGAACGGCGCATGTTTCAACAGCATCTGTTGAATTAGTTCGCGAACAGATTGCCGAGTTCAAACCTGATTTAGTTGCTGTTGAACTCTGTCAGTCACGTCTTAAGTCACTAAAAACTCCTGATGAACTTGACAATGATGACCTTCTAAAAATTATCAATGAAGGTCGCTCTTTGATGATTCTACTGCAATCCGCTTTAGCGGCCCAGCAACGCAAAATGGGCTTAGAAACCGGTGAAAAACCAGGAGCAGAACTACTTGCAGCCATTGAAATGGCTGAAGAAGCAGAAATTGAACATGCTTTGATTGATCGTGATGTAATTATCACTCTAAGAAGAGCCTGGAGAAAAATGGGTCTTCGAGAAAAATGGCGGGTCCTAAATGCACTACTTTGGGATGAAGAAGACGATGATGAAAAAATAGACCTAGATGAATTACTTGAGGACTCCGATTTACTTTCAGAAGTTATGGAGGAGGCTCGACAAGCAGCACCGAATGCAGGCACCGTTTTGATTGATGAAAGAGATGCCTATCTTGCAGGTAGAATTCAGCAAATTCGAGGGAAAGGGAGGGTCCTAGCAGTAGTTGGAGCCGGACATATCAATGGAATAATTGAGCATCTTGAAAAACCACCTCTAGAATCCACTTCAAGACTGACTGAACTTTCTCAAGAACCACCAAAACCTATCTGGCCGAAAGTGATGATGTGGGCAATCCCAATCTTCCTAGCTTCAGTTTTAGGTTGGTTGGCCTACAATGGCGAGTTTGGAGCACTCAAGGACACATTGTGGTATTGGCTAGTTGCCAATGCCATATTTGCAGGATTGGGGGTGGCGATAGCAAGAGGACATCCCCTTTCGATACTTGTGGGTGCTTTAGCATCTCCAATAACTAGTCTGAATCCTACTTTAGCGGCAGGGTGGTTTGCTGGATATACACAAATCAAGGTTGCAGCACCTACTGGCAAAGATGCTGCTGATTTTTTGGAGTTGAACGATTACAGTGTTTTCTGGTCCAATCGAGTCGGTAGAGTCCTATTGGTAACTGCACTTGGCAACCTAGGTTCAGCACTAGGTGCTTGGTTTGCGGGCGGTGCCATCGTGGGCATGATTATCGGCTGAAAGCCAAGCAGACCATACGGGGTATCCTTTCTTGGTCAATTTTGGATTCGTCATTGACAACAGAAAATGCATAGGCTGTCACGCCTGTACTATTGCCTGTAAGTCAGAACATGACGTGCCAATTGGAGTCAATCGAACACATGTAAAATACATAGAGAAGGGGCAGTATCCTGATGTCACTCGAGAATTCTCAGTACATCGGTGCAATCACTGTGAGGATTCGCCATGCACTACGATTTGTCCAACTACGGCACTCTTCAACCGAGAAGATGGAATCGTCGACTTCGATGATGATCGCTGCATCGGTTGCAAGTCCTGCATGCAAGCCTGTCCATATGACGCCCTATACATCGATCCAAACAAGGGCACTGCAGCCAAGTGCAATTACTGCGCCCACCGGATTGAGCATTCTTACGAACCCGCCTGCGTGATTGTCTGTCCGACCGAGGCGATTGTATCCGGAGACCTAGATGACCAAAACTCCTCAATCTCAGGTTATTTACGAAATCATGATACAACTGTTCGTAAGCCTGAATCTGGAGCTAAACCGAATTTATTCTATATCGAAACAAGTCAAGATATGCTAGATCCACACGCCACAGAAAGAACTGGAGAGTACCTTTGGACAGACCAAGCAGCAGGGGTGGGGCATTATGCAAAATACGCCGAACAAAGGATTGGTGCCTCCGATACTAACTCAATGATTGTACAATTGGCGCTTGAGAA
>DUIL01000049.1 GCA_013330385.1 Candidatus Thalassarchaeaceae archaeon | reverse complement strand
AATGTCCGAGAACCTTTCCTCCATTTTCACGCCAAACTTTGACTGTCGGCCACGAAATATCCTCCAAAGTTTCTCGACAAAGCCATAGTACTTGCTCGATAGATTCACCTTTCCATCCTTGTAATGTTTCATTTAGTGAATCTTCGTTTAACGAAATTTGCATCTCAACTCCCATAATAGTCGAATTACTGCTTTGTATGTCGAATTACTCCCGAACATGTGTTCAGTATCATGTTTCAAGATAATCAAGGCCGAACATATACGGTATCAAAGAAAAATTCAATTAATTGGTCATGAAAATATTTGGTCTGAAAAAATAAGATAATAATGAAATATTTCACTTCAATATTGATTCTATTATTCCTATTGGATCATCTTCTTGAGTAATATCAATTACTGACCAACCTGAATTTTGAGCTAACCGAATCATCTCTTCTTGTATCTCTCGGATTCTCTTGATATGATCGATATAGTGTCTTACTGGTCGACCATTGTGTTTCTTTCTTCCGACAATCATTTGCACGTGTTCATCTGCATTGTCGACCGCCAAAACTACTCCACAAGACTTCCCTCCATATGCCCTCCATGAATCAATAATATCGAGAGAAGGCGTAAAGTGAACTCCTTCCAATAGTAGGTCTCCCCCTCTCCTAATCTCTCGATGGATAACAGCATCAATAGCCTCTCTTAGTGGTGCTATTGTCTGCTTCCAATCCTCAATAGTACTGTTGCCCCCTGGTTGGAAGGATGAGCGATATAGAGCTGAAGATTCGTTAATTGAAATCTGAGTACGTAACGTCTCTCGAATGGTATCTGTAGAAACTACCTTGTCGAATTCAAGAATTGAAGCTATGCGGGCTGTCAATGTGGATTTACCGACTCCGCTCGCACCTGTGATGATCAGCAATCTGCCGACCATTGTCTCACCAGCCATCTCCCTTAGCGTTGGATTGCCTTGACTTCAAGGAACTCCTCGAGTCCATGAATACCAAGTTCACGACCATTCCCTGACAATTTGTAGCCACCGAATGGAGCACTGATGTTGAATGAACCGCCGTTGATGCTGACCTGCCCTGTTCGCAAGGCCCTAGCCACACGCATGGCGCGGTCCTCGTCATTAGACCAGACTCCACCTGAGAGCCCATATTCTGAATCATTGGCTAGAGCAATTGCTTCTTCCTCGGTCTCATAAGTTGTGATGGTTAGAACAGGCCCAAAAATCTCCTCACGGAATACCGTCATCTCAGAAGTGACATCAGCGAATACCGTCGGCTTGACGAAATATCCCTTGTCCAGTCCTTCCGGCATCCCTTCGCCGCCAGCTACCAATGTTGCACCTTCAGTAATACCACTGGTGATGTATCCTGATACTGATTCTTGCTGTCGCGCTGATACCATTGGACCACAGCGCACAGATTCATCCATTGGATTACCAACTGAATATCGTGACATTGTGGCTTTGATTACATCAACTACCTCATTGCGATGACCAGCAGGGACAATCAAACGACTCAATGAGGAACATTCCTGGCCTGAATTATTGAAGCAAGCATATACTGACATCTTGGCCGCTTTGGCGATATCTGCATCGTCGAGAATTACATTTGCACTCTTTCCACCGAGTTCTAGAGTCACACGCTTTACCGTAGGTGCTGCAGCTTGACTGACACTGACTCCAGCGGCAGTCGAACCGGTAAAACTCACCATATCGACCTCTGGGTGCGAAGCCAGCGATTCACCAATCTCACGTCCGTGACCTGAAACTAAATTAAAAACACCAGCCGGAATTCCTATTTCATCCATAATATCTGCGAGAATGAAGGCGTTGAGTGGAGCCTCCTTTGATGGTTTGAGAACCATTGTACACCCTGCCGCCAAAGCAGGAGCAACCTTACCAATTATCTGATGTAATGGAAAGTTCCATGGAGTAATCATCGCTACAACACCAATTGGCTCCTTGACAATTAGTGAATTACGAACTTCCCCCTCCCACTCAAAACCGTCGAGTAACTTTGCATAGGATCTTGATACAACACGTGGAGTACCTACCATTGCCATTTTACTGTAATTAATTGGAGTCCCAACTTCTGAAGTAATCAACTCAGCAATCTCATCTGTTCTTTCAGCCAGTGCTGCTGAAATTGCATTCAAGTAACCTTGACGCTCTTCTATTGAGGACTGAGCCCATGCAGGGAATGCTTCTCTAGCAGCTGCAACTGCATCGTTCACATCATCGACATTACCCACAGGAACTGAACCAATGTGCTGCTCAGTTGCAGGATTGATGACTTCAATGGAGCCTTCTCCTCTAGCCGAAATCCATCGACCATTGATGTAGACACTCTCGCGTGTGTGCATGTAATGACCGACAGAGGGCTGACTTATCACCTTCATGCAATTCAAAAGCAAGAGGTATGCTGGCCATTCATGGGTCTGAGCGTTAAGAGGCTTGAGAGTGGTGTTGCCTTAGTCACACTATCAGAGGATGCATCGAGGAATGCATTCTCTCGCACCTCGATTGGAGCAATATCTGAAACTTTCACAAATCTGCTTGAGGATGAATCCTGTAAAGCAATAGTTCTGACTGGAACTGGTAAATTTTTCTGCACAGGAGCAGATATTGATGAATTCGCAAATGCAATAGATGATGGGACCATTGGAAACTTAGTATCAGATTTGACTAGTGTTCTACATCCACTTGAATTGAAATTACGCCGTGATCCAACTGTTTTCGTCGCTGCAATGAATGG
>DUIL01000133.1 GCA_013330385.1 Candidatus Thalassarchaeaceae archaeon | reverse complement strand
GCAGTTCTCGGTACAGTTCAAGAAACTGAAACAATCGAGCACCGCGTTATGGTCCCACCAGGAACGTCTGGTGTCATCAAGAGCATCAAATCAGGTGAGTTCAATGTAACTCAGACTGTTTGTACTCTCGAAGACGGTACTGAAATCACTATGATGCAGAAGTGGCCAGTTCGAACCCCTCGACCATTTGTCCAGAAATATGCCCCAGATACTCCACTAATCACAGGCCAGAGAATCCTCGACTTCCTCTTCCCTCTGGCTAAGGGTGGTACTGCTGGAATCCCTGGTCCATTCGGGTCTGGTAAGACAGTAACACAACAACAACTCGCAAAGTGGTCTGATGCACAAATCGTAGTTTACATTGGTTGCGGAGAGCGTGGAAATGAGATGACTGAAGTTCTAACTGAATTCCCTCACCTTATCGACCCTCACACAGGAAAGGCTCTGATGAACAGAACCACCATGATTGCAAACACCTCGAACATGCCAGTAGCAGCTCGTGAAGCATCTGTTTACACTGGAATTACCATAGCGGAGTACTTCCGAGATATGGGATACGATGTGGCATTGATGGCTGATTCTACAAGTCGTTGGGCTGAAGCAATGCGTGAAATCTCTTCACGTCTTGAAGAAATGCCCGGTGAGGAAGGATACCCTGCTTACCTCTCAAGCCGTCTGGCTGAATTCTACGAGCGCGCAGGGCGTGTCGAAACATTGAGTGGCGATGATGGTTCAATTTCTGTTATCGGAGCGGTTTCTCCACCGGGTGGAGATATTTCTGAACCGGTCAGCCAAGGTACACTTCGTATCGTTAAGGTGTTCTGGGGATTAGACGCAGGTCTTGCACGACAACGTCACTTCCCTGCAATTAACTGGTTGAACTCATACTCACTATACCCACCTTCACTAAATCAGTGGTACCGCGATAATATCTCAAACGACTTCCCAGAAGTTCGTACCGAGATCAGCGCTTTACTTCAGGTTGAGTCTGAGTTGCAAGAAATCGTTCAACTGGTCGGCTCCGATGCACTTCCTGTTGACCAACAGTTGACTCTCGAAGTTGCTCGTATGATTCGTGAATTCTTCCTACAACAGAACGCATTCCACGACGTCGATACTTACAGTGATTTGAACCTACAATACACAATGGCAAAGGCGATTCTTTCCTTCCAAGAAGAATCGAAGAAAGCCCTTGCTGGTGGTGCAATGCTAGAAGATGTTGTCAATGTTCCAGCGCGCTCAGATTTGATGCGCGGACGATTCGCAGAAGGATATGCTGAGAAAATCGAAGGTCTTCTCGATGATATGAATAAGCAGATTTCTGCAACAATGGAGGCGAACTGAATGAGTGGCAAAGAATACCGCACAATTACTGACGTTAAGGGACCTCTTGTGTTCCTGAATAAAACCGAACCAGTGGCATTTGGAGAAATCGTACAATTGCGCCTATCTGATGGCACCATGAAAAATGGTCAAGTTCTCGATACTTCAGATGATCAAGTCATCGTTCAGGTTTTCGAAGGAACTGCATCCGTCGACCGACAAACCGGTGTCAAGTTCATGGGTGATGTTTTCAAATTACCAGTTTCAACTGATTTAATCGGTAGAATTCTCGATGGTGCAGGCCGCCCTCGTGATGGTGGTCCAGAAATCGTCGCTGACGAGATGGCTGACATTATCGGTGCTGCAATCAACCCTTACTCACGTGAGAGTCCAGAAGCGTTCATTCAAACTGGAATTTCAGCAATCGATGCTTGTACTTCTCTAGTTCGTGGACAGAAGTTGCCTATCTTTAGTGCAGCAGGTCTTCCACACAACGATATCGCACTTCAGATTGCTCGACAAGCAAAGCTTGTTGGTAGCGACGATGATTTCGTCGTAGTTTTCTGTGCAATGGGAATCACAGCAGAAGAGTACAACTTCTTCGTTCACGATTTGGAGCGAACTGGTGCACTCGAGAACGCTTGCCTTTTCGTTAACTTAGCTGACGACCCTGCAGTCGAGCGTTTGATTACTCCTCGTCTTGCTCTTACTGCAGCAGAATACCTTGCATTCGAGCACGATTATCACGTGCTCGTCATTTACACTGACATGACAAATTATTGTGAATCATTGCGTCAAATCGGTGCAGCCCGTGAAGAGGTTCCTGGTCGACGTGGTTATCCAGGTTACATGTACACTGACTTGGCTATGCTCTATGAGCGTGCAGGTCTTGTTAAGGGCAAGAAGGGTTCAATCACTCAATTCCCAATTTTGACTATGCCCGGTGACGACATCACCCATCCAATCCCTGATCTTTCAGGATATATCACAGAAGGACAAATTGTAATTTCCCGTGAATTGCATCAGAAGGGTATCTATCCTCCAATCAACGTTCTACCTTCGCTCAGTCGACTGATGAACGCAGGTATTGGACCTGATAAGACTAGAGAGGATCACAAGTCTGTATCCGACCAACTTTATGCAGCATATGCACAGGGTCGTGAACTACGTGGTTTGGTTGCAATTGTCGGAGAAGATGCGCTAAATGAGCGTGACCTTCAATTGCTGAAGTTCTCAGATATTTTTGAGAATCAATTCCTACGACAGGGACGTGATGAAGACCGTACAATCGGCGAAGGGACTCTTGACTATGCTTGGGAATTATTGTCGAACATTGATACAAAGTATCTAGTTCGTCTAGACCAAAAGTGGATTGACAAGTATCACCCAACCGAGAAGAAAGAGTGAAAACTCCAATTTGTGATTTGATGAAGGAGGTGAAACAGTATGGCACTCGACATAAAACCGACCCGCTCTGAGCTGATTAACCTCAAGCGTCGAATCAAGCAAACATCTAGTGGATACAATCTGCTGAAGATGAAGCGCGACGGACTTTTCCATGAATTCCGTACTTTGCTTTCAGAGATGATTACTGCTCGTGAGGAACTTGTAGCCACTTACCGTGAGGCCGTTGAGGCAATCGGACTTGCTAGTTCTATCGAGGGTGGTCTAGTTGTCAAGAGTGCAGCGATTGCCAACTCTGCATCTCCTTTTGTCGAGGTATCTCCTCGAAACATTATGGGCGTAGTAGTACCAAAGGTAGTTGGAGAGAATTTGACTTCAACAATCGAGGACAGGGGTACTGGTCTGATAGGTGGTTCTCCTTACATTGATGAGGCTGCTGATGCTTATTCCAATCTTATCGCAAACATAGTCAAGGCAGCTGAAATGGAAGCAACTCTCAAGCGCCTTTTGGAAGAAATTGAGGCAACTAAGCGCCGAGTCAATGCTCTAGAGTTCAAGGTAATACCTGAGATGAAGGAAGCGCAGACCTTTATTCAACTTCGTTTAGAAGAAATGGAAAGAGAAGAAACATTCCGTCTGAAGCGATTCAAGAACAAGTGATTTTTCTCAGTCTATGCCTAGCGCGGATTGATAGGTGAGTGTCCAAGTTCGCAACCACCGGAGGTGGTTGAATACATGTCAGAGCATGAGTCATTGGTTCTAGATCATCATGCATGGAATCAGCAAGAGTTGCTGCAATATGTCATTGAGCGTCACTTCATTTTGGGCAATGAAATAGTTACCGGAGTTGCTTGGCAGGCTCAGGCAAGAGGGGGGATATCCGATAGCGATGCACTTGTGGAATTGAACTCCCATCTAGAGGAATTAGGCTGGCTTGCGATGTTGGACGCGGGACAACCAAATATCCTCAGTATTGCTCCATATCCTGTATCTGAACCTATGATTCCGAATTGGCAAAATATCGCTGTATGGTCTATGATGGCCGGTTTCTTGACTCTAGTTGGTTCTGTCTGGCAATTGCGATTCAACCCCGATGCGGCCAGTTTTGACCAAGATATTCTGCGTAATTCGATAATTCAATTCTCCCTTCCAATAATGTTTGTTTTATTTCTAGCAAGCGATATTAGGAAGCGTACTGCGAGTCATTTTGGAATAGAAATCGGTCATATTGTTCCAATTGCTTTCCCTATCGTGTCTCCAATCTGGCCGTTTGGGATAGCCGGGCTATTGAGTCAACGTAGAGCCGACCTGACACCAATGCCTGACCGAAAATCTCTGGGTCTGATTGAGTTAATCGCCCCATTGATATTATTTCTATGTGGAACTATCCTAACTGTAATCGGACTAAGTTTGACTCCCTCTGAGCCACCTAATCTAAGCGAGATGCCTATTGCTTTCCAGAACAACTCCCTAGTAACAATTCTCTCACTTGAGTGGCTTGGTGATGATTTGTGGTTACGACTCCAGTGGCCACATCTTTCGGCTTTGGCCGGAATAGGACTATCACTAGTTGGTTGGACTCTACTTCTTCCAGTCCCAGGTCTGCCTGGTGATCGTCTTCTCCATTCAATAATTGGCCCTAATGAAATGTCAAACCCTGAGCGACAAACTCCGATATTCATTGCAACTCTTGCCGCCATGGTATTGATTTTCGTTAATACGGAATACTGGCCTTGGCTTCTCATTGGTGCACTTGCGGCCATGCGCAGATTCAGTCCAGAAAACACACCCTCTCCTCTAATTGTTGATGCTGCTAAGGGGCTTTCTGATGAAGACCGTATGAAATTTAGTGCGATAATGGTATTCGTTCTTCTTACCGGATTCCCGGGTATGAATCCTACCTATGAAATCTCAGATTGGGACGAGGGCCTCTCGACCGAGTCATGGCCCGAGTACATCGCCTTTGAGAACGGGCATGCTGAGGTCAACTTGCTACTGGAACCAGCTGGAGTTGTCTCTGTGTCAGGCTGGCTACAGATGCGCGTTGAAGGTGATCCATTAGGGGATTGGCAAATAGAATCTGAATGTCTTGACGAAAGAGCAGTGTGTAGGTTTGACGATGTATCTCAAGCCTCTCATGAAGAAGTTTCATTCAACCTTTCTAGAACTGTTGATGCTAGTCCGCAAGCATTCAGACTCGTCATTCTTATCGATGCAGATGGCCATGTTGATGAACATTCAATTGTATTCCAACCAACGGGAGTGACCACGTCCATTGACCCCCTCTGGGTGATG
>DUIL01000104.1 GCA_013330385.1 Candidatus Thalassarchaeaceae archaeon | reverse complement strand
TCAGCAAAATGGGCTCCCGCTAAGCCCCCTGCTACTATGATCATAAGAAGTAAAATTCGTAGTCCCCATCTTTTCTTTGGTTGAGAATCAGTATCATCAAGTAGTGGAATATCAGGAAGCGGAATCTGTACTTTATGATTTGAATCACCATTGGGTTGGACGATACTGTCTGGAGGTCTTTCTGGGGCGATAACCCCCATTTCATCTAAAGCCTCGCGACCATATATGCTCTCAGCCATTTCATAGAGTTCGGTATCCATCTCTAATTCATCGAGTTCAATCTTACCATCGAGCAATTGTTTGACCCTCTGGATATCAGACATAGACCAGACCCCCGTAGGTTTCGTTATTGAATCAAACGCCTTTCTGCTATTGTTAATGTCCGACTTCGACCCCTTCACAAATTGCGGCAGGCATCTTCTATTCGTTCTACTGTTAATCCAACTAGGTCTAGTAATTCTTCACTACCACCACTTTCTCCGAAACGGTCTTCAACGCCCATTCTTGTTATCTTAGTAGGGTTAGAACCAGATAAATATTCAGAAATTGAAGAGCCTAAGCCACCAATTACGGAATGGTCTTCAACAGTAACTATGCCTCTGCATGTTGTAGATATTTTGTCGATAAGGTTAGTATCTAGGGGTTTGATTGTGTGCATATCAACAATACATACATCTATCCCTTCTTCAGATAGATTATTGGCCGCAATAACTGCTTTATGAACCATCACTCCACAGGCAATAATTGCTACATCTGAGCCTTCGCGAAGAACAGAGCCTTTTCCAATTCTTAGATTCTTCACTGAATCATCATCGTACATTCTGGGAGTCTTATTTCGAGCAGTCCTAGTATATGACGGAGATTCATGATCTAACAATTGCTTTGTTAATTCATTAGTTGAAATATCATCACACGGATGCATTACTGTCATTCTAGGAATTGTACGGTATATGGCGAGGTCTTCTATTGATTGAGCGCTGCTACCATCAGTACCAGTATGGATACCTCCGTGACTTCCACATAAGTGTACTACAAGTCCTGGGCGAGCGACTCCATTCCTCACTTGTTCGAAGGCTCGCTCGGAAAATATAGCAAATGTGCTGGCAAATGGTACTTTGCCACATGAGGCTAATCCAGCAGCTACTGAAACCATATTTTGTTCAGCAATTCCCATTGAGATAGTTCTTTCAGGATGTTCAGCCCTAAATAGGCAAGACTTAGTTGATTTACCAAGGTCCGCTTCCAGAACGACAACTCTTGAATCATCTGCTAATTCTAAGAGAGCAGCACCATAGCCATCTCGGCTTGCTCCACCTAATGAGGGTGCGCTCATTGTAACTCCTCCATAGCGATAGCTAATTCATCATCATTGGGTGCTTTACCGTGGAATGAGGGGTTATCTTCCATGAATGATACTCCTTTGCCCTTTACTGTGTGTGCAATAATAGCGCAAGGAGAATCTGTATTAGATGCCCATTCAATTGCTTCTACAATTTGATTCATGTCATGACCATCAATTTCTTTGACTGCCCAGTCGAATGAGGCTACTTTGGAAGCAATATCACCAATTTCCATTTGCACATCGACAAAATCATCGTTTTGGATTCTATTTCGATCAATAATCACATTCAGATTATTGAGTCCGTGATAACTTGCAGACATTAGAGCCTCCCAGACTTGTCCTTCTTGTGTCTCACCATCTCCCATCATGACCCAGGTCTGGTAATCCTTACCGTCCATCCTTCCTGCAAAGGCGCACCCTATACCGAAAGACAAACCCATACCAAGACTTCCTGCTGAGAAATCAACTCCATCCGTCCATTTCATGTCTACATGACCCTGACAAACAGAACCGAGAGTGCGAAAACCGTCTAGGTCTGATTGACTAAGAAATCCTATTTCGTGCAGAACAGAATATACAGCAGGGCTAGCATGACCCTTACTCATCACAAATCTGTCTCTATCAGCCCAATTAGGATTAGCGACATCTATTCGCATCTGTGTGCCATATAGACCCACAATCAAATCGATAGCCGACAGGGAACCCCCGGGGTGGCCAGCACCTGCTCTATGCACCATATTCACTATGTGTCTGCGACATCTCTTCGCTGTATCTTTCAACAACTCGACTGATGTGCCTAATTGATTCACGTTTGTGGGCAGTGCCAGTGGCTATTGATGATTTCCGGATTTGAGTTCTTACTCTGTTAGGAGATAGATTGACTATCGTCGACATGCTGGGACACACCACAGGGTGACTAAACTTGCATGACACAGTGCCTTTGGAGGGCACGGCTGACTGGCGTAAACAGCTGTCCCTGATGCCAGTCCCTGAATCTATTTCATCGGACCCAGTTCTGAGGAATGCCATGCATCAACTGATCCATTTAGGTCGAATTGACGAATCTACTGGCATAGATTTGTTTGAATCTACTGCCTTTTATCCATTAATGGAATTAGCTAATATGGTCAAGCAATCAAGATTTGCTAAGCATGTATTTTTCAATAATAATCTTCATGTAAATACAACCAACATTTGTGTCTTAGCATGCAGATTTTGTGCCTTTAGAAAAGGCCCTAGGCATTCTGACGCATATGAATTGAGTGTTGAAGAATATATTCACCGAATTGAGCCATTATCATCTGAAGTTGATGAAGTTCATTCAGTAGGTGGTTTACATCCGTCTTGGACAATTGAACATTATGAGGCATTATATTCAACTACGAAAGAAAAATTCCCTCATATTCACATTAAATCTTTGACAGCCGTTGAAATCAAACACTTAGCCAATCGTTCTAACTTGAGTGTCGATCAGACTCTAAGCCGATTGAAGGCTTCAGGCTTAGATTCAATCCCAGGTGGCGGTGCAGAAATATTGGTCGACTCGATTAGAGATAGAATATGCCGAGGCAAAGAATCCAGTCAAGAATACCTCGACATTCATCGGAAAGCGCACGAACTAAACATTCCGACGAATTGCACTATGCTTTTTGGAACGATTGAATCTACACAGGATAGAATCATTCATTTCTTACGATTAAGAGAACTACAGGATGAAACTGGTGGATTCCAATGTTTTGTCCCCTATCCATTCCTATCTGATAAGACAAGATTACCTGAGGCTAAACTTGCTACTGGAAATGAGATATTGCGAGTTATTGCAGTTTCACGACTGATGCTAGATAATATCCCTCATATCAAAGCCTACAGGATGAATATTGGAGATCACATCGGCCAGATAGCATTGTCAAGTGGTGCCGATGATATTGATGGCACTGTAGGCCATGAAGAAATAATGCATATTGCAGGCAGCACAACACCCGTATCTTCCTCTACACTAGATATTTGCAGATTAATTGAGCAGACTGGTGGGGTTCCAGTCAAGAGAGATTCAATTTATACCCAATTTGAAGTACTTTCTTCAACCCCTAAATCACACGTACTACCAGTGCATAGTTGAGGACTCAATATGTCGTGGGAGAATGTTATTGGTAGGGTTGCATTTACCAATTGCGACCCACTTTTTTATGGATTAGATGATAATTGGAAAGTTCTCTCAGCACCCCCGGCTTGGTTGACAGGCCATTTATTGCGGAAGGATTGTTTAACTGCTCCAATTCCAACAGCTGATTATGCTAAATATGCTGATGAATTAATACTCATTCCTGATTTAGGAATTGTTAGTAATGGAGCTGTAGGCTCAGTAATTTTATTTGGAACAAGAGAACTTGAACAGATGCGTGACATCGCTTTGCCTTCAGATTCATCAACTTCCAAAGTCCTTCTACGTTGGCTGCTAAACAATCGTGAACTTGATCCAAAATTGATTGAGTCAGGGCCTGATTTGTTTTCTATGTTAGATGATTGCGATGGTGCACTTCTGATTGGTGATAGAGCATTAGCGGCAGCAACAAATAACCCTGAGCTAGTTAAATTAGATCTTGGTGGTGAATGGTTTTCAGTAACTGGCTTACCAATGGTTTTCGGTGTTTTTGCTTGTCGTCGT
>DUIL01000100.1 GCA_013330385.1 Candidatus Thalassarchaeaceae archaeon | reverse complement strand
CCTACTGCAGGTTCGATGCTATTGGCCGGTGTCATGCTAAAGATGGGTGCTTACGGATTTATTCGAATCGCAGTAACAATCTTCCCTGAATCAACAGTCGTATTCACACCATTGTTGATCATCTTGGGAATGGCCAGTTTGGTCTATGGTGCTGTAGTTTGTATGGGTCAAACCAATCTAAAGAGAATGGTCGCATACTCCTCTGTATCACATATGGGATTGATTTTCTTAGGAATCGCAACAATGCAGCCTTTGGGAATCGCAGGAGCACTCTTCATGATGTTCGCTCATGGAATCATCAGCCCACTTCTCTTCGCAGTTGCAGGAGCATTCAAGCATCACTATCACACTCTTGAAATTGGTTCGATGAGAGGTATTGCACATCACTCTCCTTGGCTAGCTGGGCACATGATGCTTGGTTGGATGGCTAGCCTAGGATTGCCACTATTGGCAGGATTCGTCGCTGAAGTTGCCATAATGATTGCATTCTGGATGACCTTTGGTTGGCTGGTAATATTCCCAGCACTGACTCTTATCATTACCGCAGTTTACTATCTGAATAGTATGCAGAAAACAATCTTCGAGGGAGGAGATCCACATGTAGGGGTACTACCCGATTCTCTCCACGGAGAAGAACCACGAGATGTCACGTGGCATGAGAATGCAGGTATGTTCATTCTCGCAGCAATGACAGTACTCTTCGGAATAATGCCATTCATCTTCTGGGATATGATGTCTGATTGGTCGACTGAGTTTATGCTTGAGACACTTATTGACGCAATGAATGCAAAGGGGGTGGAGCCCTGATATTTACCACAGAAGAGATGCAATTGCTATTACCTGAGATGGTGTTGGTTACTGGTATTATTCTCTCAATTTTGGTGCCCAACTTGGGTGATGCCAAGTTCCGCATACCTCTGACTCGAATTCGTCTTCCAATGTTTATTGGCGGAACTCGATTTAAGACAACATCCGATCCAAGAATGCCAGCATGGATTTCCATGTTAGCGCTTACAATAGCCCTAATGTACTCATTTTTTGATATCAAATCGGCAAGCGGCGAGGTAGGTGGAGTAATCGAGATTACTCCATTCACCCGCATGATGTCTTTCATATTCTATGGAGCACTATTGCTTGCCGCAGTAGCTACAACTTACAGAATACCTGCTCGTCCTTCAACTCGAGCACCAAATGAGGATGATTCAGAATCAGTTACTGAGACTTTGATTAGCCGACTAATGGATAATCGTCGTCAAGTAGACTTCCACATTCTGTTGATGATGGTCGGTCTTGGAATGAGCCTGATGGCAATGTCCAGTAATCTCTTTTTCATGTTCGTTGCAATAGAGTTGGCCTCTCTTGCATCATATGTCCTTGTTGCATTCCACAAGGAAGAGGCTACTGGTGGAGAGGCTGGAGCGAAGTATTTCATCGTCGGCTCAGTCACCTCAGCAACCGGAATCTATGGTATGTCTTTGGTTTACATGTGGTCTGGAGACCTTGACTTTGATGCTCTTGCCTTAGCTTGGTCAGCAATGGATGGACTTGACCCATTCGCAGTTGTTGGTGTAGGATTGATGCTCGTGGCCTTTGGCTTCAAGGTCAGTGCAGCACCTTTCCATCTAGCAGCACCTGATGCATATGCAGGAGCATCATCTCCTGTTGCTGGTATGCTTGCAACCGCTTCCAAGGCAATGGGCTTCGTTGCTCTTTTCCGTATTCTAATTGAAGTGACTATGCCTTCAGAGGGTGAGGCAATCTGGTTCTGTTTACTAGCAATTATTGCTGTAGTTACCATGACTTGGGGTAATCTTTCTGCACTCACTAGTGAGAATCCAAAGCGAATGCTTGCCTACTCAAGTGTAGCTCATGCAGGATACATGCTTGCTGCCATAGCAGCAGTAGGAAGCGGACTTGGTGATGATGAAACTACCAAGATGATTATGATTGCAATCGTCTTCCACTTGACTATTCTTGTTCTCTTCAAGTTCGGTGCATTCCTTGTGCTAAGTATGCTTGAGACAGAAGGACGCAGTCACAAATTGGAAGACTTGCATGGAATGGCTCGCCGAGATCCATTAGTGGCTGGTTCCATGTTTATCTTCATGCTTTCATTAGCGGGAGTCCCTCCTCTATCCGGCTTCCTTAGTAAGTTACTGATGATTAACGGAATAGTCAATATCAGTGCAGGTTCAGGAAGTGAATCTGCTACAGCAATCCTTCCATGGGTCCAATCAGTAGATATTGTATTCTGGCTGGCACTTGCTATTGTTCTGAACAGCGCTCTTTCAATATTCTACTACCTCCGGCTATGCCTTGTAATGTTCTTTGAAGAACCAGAAAATGCAAAGCCACTACGCAGAGCAACTAATCTTCGAAACACCATCCTAGTTCTTGCTCTGTTGACTGTTTTGTTCGGATTCGGCTCAGGCGCAGAGTTCCTCTTAGAACTAGTTGGTACTGCAGTATCTTCTCTGTGATGCCTAACCAAAGGTTCGCTGAATAGGGCATGGTTTCACATAGGGGGCGCTCGACCGACGGCCAATGGCGCGTCGTGAGGAGCGTGTGGATACCGAGTTGCTGGCGCAGCTTGAGTCCGGCTCAGGAGACCGAATACGCGTTCCCCTTCCTAACAAGAAAATCAATGAAATGTTTGCTATTGCAGATCAAATTCTTGGAGGCCGCAGAGTTAGAGCGGTCTGTGCCGACGGAGACAGTCGACTGGCCCGAATCCCAGGAAAGATGCGCCGTCGTCAATGGGTCCGTGAAGGAGACCTCATCATCGTTCAGCCTTGGGACTTCCAGGATTCAAAGGCTGATGTCCGTATGAGATACACCAAGACACAGTCAATTTACCTATCACGCAAGGGAGTACTTCCTGAGATTGTTGACCTCTTCGGTATGTCTGACGATCAATTGAGTGAAGATGATGAAGACAGATTTGAGGAAACAGTTGAGACTCAATCTACACCTGCTATCGAAGAGGATGCCGATGACTCGACCGAAGAAGTTGAAGAAGTGTCACCAAAACCGACTCCTTCCTCATCCTGGGCTGACGATGATGATGATGACATCGACTCATTCTTTGGGTGAGTGAGATGTCTGACCCAGATTGGGAAGAATATGATCCCGATACGATTCTCAAATCCTCCCGTCAGCACGACTGGATAAATGAACCTCGCTTCAAGCGAATGTTTAGTGACATTGAGGACAAATTACAGGGAGTTCTTGGAACAGGTCAGTATGATTGGGTAGATCGGCGTGTATTCGATGCTGTGTTCGATCGTTCAACCCTAATGTCTCTTCACAAACTGATGCAATCCGGTGAGATTGAGACTGTTGATTATCCTATTGCTCGTGGTAAGGAAGCTCATGTTTTTCATGCAACAACCAATCAAGGTCCGGCGGCTGTGAAGATATTTCATACAACTAATGCTGTATTCAAAAGTCTAGCAAAATACATCGATGGAGATCCTAGATTCGGTGGTTTGAAGCGACGGCATCGAGAATTAGTCAAGATATGGGTTCGCAAAGAATATCGAAATATGCGTCGAATGCGAAAGCATGGAATCCGCATTCCACTTCCTCGCGCAATTCTCAATAACGTACTTGTGATGGATTTAGTGGGAGATGAAGGAGAACCTTCTCCTCGTTTGAAGGACATCACAGTTGATGATCCAATGGGTGTTTTCGAGGAACTTTTGGAAATTCTCGCCGTATGTTGGCAGAGTTGTGATTTAGTTCATTCAGATTTTAGTGAGTACAATATCCTCTGGTATGACGGCCAACCTTGGATAATCGATGTTGGTCAGGCTGTTGTTAGTGCTCATCCTTCTTCGAAAGAATTCTTGGTTCGCGATGTAACTAGACTTGTGCAGTGGATAAATCGTCAAGGATACAATGTTGAACTTGCAGATTCCCTATTGCGAGTACTCGAAGAACCAGTTCCAGAGTATCCACCCTTACCGGGCGGGGATTAAAACGGAGAGTCGGCCCGCCGGCTTCGTGGAGTTACTCGCTCGTATCCCGAAGGACCGTATCGCGGTGCTGATTGGCAAGGGTGGCAAGACTCGTAAGATGATAGAGAAGGCGAGTGAAACATCCCTCGAAATTGATTCTGACACAGGCGATGTCTTTGCCGATTGGGGTGAGCAAGAAGTGGATCCGATTTTACGAATGAAAATGCCCGATGTGATTCGTGCCATCGGTCGTGGTCTTGCACCGAAACGTGCCGTGAAATTACTCGAAGACGAAGTATTCCTCCGAATGTATGACATCCGTGAGTGGGTAGGGAGGCAACCCAACCAAACACGACGTATGCGAAGCAGGTTAATTGGCCGTGATGGAAGAATACGCAGCCTGATTGAGGAAATGACTCATACAGAGATGGCAATTTATGGTTCAACCGTTCTTGTAATAGGCGACCAAGAAGGTCTTGCACTTGCAACTCCAGCTATTGAGAACATCCTCAATGGTGCTGAACATGGCAACGTTTTACATGGTCTAGAAAAGGATAGAAAGCGTATGCGAATTCAGTCCCGGAGTCTTGATTCATATGATGAAATGGGTGAGCCTAAGGATACATTCGATGCCTTAGTGCCCGAGTTGGCTGAAGCTCGCCGTCGCCGTGAAAGACGTTACAAAGGAGCGCAGGTAGATCCCGAAAATTCAGAGGAAATTGCCGAGATGCTTGAACTCTCAGAAGACGAGTCAATTTCCTTTGAAGAGGAATGAGACGAGCCGCCACGCCTAAGCGGGGTTGCTTGCTCGAACACCCATGATGAACCATCTCGAGGAGTGGTATGACTACGAGCAGATGGCCATCAAGGCCCTTACTGTAATCATGACCCTGTTCTTTGCAGGTATAGCACTCCATGAGTTCGATATTGGAAATCCCCTATCTGATTTTGTCTACCAATACTACCTCAATCCAATAATCGGTGAATCTACTGGCGATTCTGGTTACAATATGGTCAACACAATGACCTATGGAATTGTTCTTGCAATGTTCGCAGTTGCTCTTTCTGGTTGGTTGCGACATCTAGGTATTGATGGCTCCGACATGACATTACTGGCTTTGCTGCCATTTGTCCTCTGGGCAGCCTTAGGTGAAGTGGTTGAAGATGCACAGATGTTTGGAGAGGTTCTTTCTGCTTGGTTTGTAAGCCCAGGTGTACATTTCCAAACTGCAGGTTGGGTGGTGCTTTCAGGTGCTGCTGGATATAGTATAATCAATAATAATGATAATTCAATTTCCAAATATGACCGTGTCAACACAATCTCAATAGTGCTTATTTCTTCTCAATTCCTTATTTATGGTATTTCGATTAGTGGCAGTAATACTGTTGAGAGCAAAGAAATTGATTTGACACTTTTTGCTATTTTCGGAATATTAGGAGTCCTAACTCCAATCTGGTTGAAGGATATTGGAGAATTTTTCGATGATCTTCAAAGGACTGTATATTTCACAGGAGTAGGTGGAAGCCTCGTTCTCTTTGGCGGTTTGGCGTCCTATATGTCGTGGGCTCCATCTGACCAACTAAATTTCTGGCCTGTTGTAGTAGTCATTGGTTTACCAATTGCTGTTGCTTATTTTATGATACAACAAGGTCGGGAATCTTCAATGAAACTTGCATCGCTAGGAATCGTAGCAGGAGTTCTTCCACCAGGTATGACTGAGGACGATTATCTTGCATCTGAATCCGAAGAAAAAGATTTGATTGAATCTTTGCGATTAAAGGCCACTATGGCATATCCAGTTGCCTTTTTACCAGTAGCAGGGCAATTGCTTGATGGACTTGCGACATACATTGGAATTGATTTCTTTCCCTATAGTGAGAAGCATGTGGTATCTGCAGCAGTAATCGATCTCTTTGATACAGCAGCAACTTTTGCGGTTCTAAAATTAATAATTGGTGGAATTATCCTCTGGTTCTACTCTTTGGCAAACTTCGAGCATCGCCAACAACATCTCCGTCTTCTTATCGGATTAGCTTTGATGGTAGTCGGTATGGCCCCCGGTCTACGCGATGTTGGTCGACTAATGCTGGGTGTTTGATTCAGCTTCAATAATCACGACATCTATGATGTCGAATCCATTTAGTTGAAGGTATGACGGCAATCTGAGGGGTTGAGAGCCATGGACAGATTGCCGACTCGAGTCGACCGTGGAAGTGCTGATTGGCAAGGTCGAAGAGAGTATAATCTCGGTTTAGCAGCTCAACTCAAGGAGCATCTCGCATCCGTCAAAAATGGTGGAGGTGGCAAATATGTCGAGCGTCATAGAGAGCGTGGAAAGATGCTACCTCGTGAACGAATTGCAGAAATTTGCGACCCAGGGAGTCCATTTTTAGAGTTGAGTTCTCTTGCTGCAAATGACCTCTATGATGGAAGAGCACACTCAGCGGGAATAGTTACCGGGATTGGTATTGTTCATGGTAAGGAATGTCTGTTTGTTGCCAATGATGCAACCGTCAAGGGTGGTTCATACTACCCTATGACTGTGAAGAAGCACATCAGGGCTCAAGACATATCTGATGCTAACAATTTACCTTGTATCTATCTGGTAGATAGTGGTGGAGCATTCCTTCCAATGCAGGATGAAGTATTCCCTGACATTGGTCACTTTGGACGAATTTTTCGCAATCAGGCTGTACTATCGGGAAAGGGTATTCCTCAGGTTGCAGCGGTACTTGGAAGTTGTACCGCTGGTGGAGCCTATGTTCCTGCAATGTCAGATGAGTCAATTATTGTCAAGGGTAATGGAACCATTTTCCTCGCAGGTCCTCCTTTAGTAAAGGCAGCAACAGGAGAAGAAGTAAGTGCTGAGGATCTTGGTGGTGCTGATGTTCACACTCGTCAATCAGGTGTTGCTGATCATTTCGCAGAGAATGAAGAAGAAGCCTTGCGAATGGTGAGAAATGTAGTCGAGAATTTGAACATTGAACCGAAGCAGCGTCTTGATGTTAAGCCAGTAGAAAATCCGGCTTACGATGCTGAAGATTTGATGGGAATTCTTCCTTCTGACAATCGAACCCCTTACGATGTCAAGGAGGTAATAGCTCGCCTTGTTGATGGTTCAAGATTTCATGAATTCAAACCACGCTATGGCACAACTTTGGTATGTGGTTTTGCTAGAATTCATGGATATCCAGTTGGTATTGTAGCGAACAACGGGATTTTGTTTTCTGAATCGTCTCTCAAAGGTGCTCACTTCGTTGAACTATGTGGTCAGCGTGGGATTCCTCTGATATTCTTGCAGAATATTACCGGCTTCATGGTTGGCCGCGATGCTGAATCGGGTGGGATCGCCAAAGATGGGGCGAAATTAGTCACAGCCGTATCTTGTGTTCCTGTACCAAAATTTACCGTCATAATTGGCGGTTCGCATGGTGCTGGCAATTATGGAATGTGTGGGCGTGCCTATGACCCTCGTTTCCTTTTCATGTGGCCTAATTCAAGGATATCTGTGATGGGTGGCCCACAAGCGGCGGATGTATTGACAACTGTCAAACAGGATCAGAGAGCACGAGAAGGCCTTACTCCAATGTCTGGAAGTGAATTGGAAGATTTCCGTCGCCCAATTCTAGACAAATATGAAACAGAGGGTTCACCTTACTATTCTACCGCTCGACTGTGGGATGATGGCGTAATCGACCCTAGAGATACTAGAGATGTGTTAGGACTAGCCATTTCTGCTTCACTTAACGCCCCATTCCCAGACAGTGACTATGGCGTATTCAGGATGTGATAATTTGGATAGAGTAAAAATGAGTGATGAGAAGCCAGCAACCCAATTGTGTTCACTGGAAATCAATGGGGCGGTTGCCAATGTTACTCTGATGCGTAGTGATGTGTTCAATGCATTGAATATTCAATTGATATCTGAATTGGTGGAAATCCTCTCATGGACTGAATCAAGATCAGTAGGAACAACTCTTTCCTTAACTGATTCAGAAGGGTCCTCCTACCTTCGTGTATTGGTACTACGAAGTGACGGTAAGCACTTCTGTGCTGGAGCAGACATCAATATGATGCGTGATGCTGGTGCACGGTCGGTGGAAGAAAATCGAGCAGATTCCCAGCGTCTAGATCGTCTATTCAATTCTCTTTGGTCACACCCCTGTTTCACAATAGGTGTAGTACAGGGTGTCGCTTTAGGTGGTGGTGCAGGATTGGTAGCCTGTGTCGACCATTGTATTGGTGAACCGAATACTAGAATTGCTCTTTCAGAAGGAAAATTAGGGATACTCCCTGCAGTAATAGGGCCTTACGTATATCGAAAATTAGGTAGTGCTCAATTTCGTCGTCTTTCAATGATGGCTTCACGCGTAGGTGCTGATGAGTGCCTTAGAATTGGCTGGTTGAATGAGTTGGCCGCATCTCCATTAGATTTTGATGATGCAATATCAAAGATTACTGCTGATGTGATGACTACTGGGCCAATGGCGGTCGCAGAATCAAAGAGAATGACTATGACTTTCGACAGATGGATGTCTACGGATGAGGAACTGCGTTTGTGGACTCTTGACAAGACTACTCAGATGCGAGGTTCTCGAGAGGGGCAAGAGGGCTTGTCGGCTTTCCTTGAAAGACGTAAACCCGATTGGTCATCGGATTCAGAGTGAGGTGCCTCAATGATTCCAGATTGGATGGTTGGTGCTACTCGCCCATTCGATTCTGTTCTAGTTGCCAATCGTGGAGAGATAGCTGTTAGAGTTCTCAAGGCAGCCAAGGAATCCGGCTTACGTGGTGTTGCAATTTATTCAGATCCTGATGCAGGCTCACTACACGTAGAGATAGCCGATGAGGCTGTTCATCTTCCAGGAACTACGCTTGCTGAGACGTATCTCAATGCCGATGCGATAATTGCTGCAGCGCGTGATACTGGTGCACAGGCCATCCATCCTGGATTTGGTTTCCTTTCAGAGCGCGCTGATTTCGCTAATGCAGTAAATGATGCAGGTTTGATTTGGATAGGACCACCCGCAAGAGCTATTGAGACAATGGGTGACAAGATTTCTGCACGCCGTTGTATGATTGAATATGGAGTGCCGGTAATTCCGGGTGAAGAAATTGCAATCTCGGTTGGTAGTGATCATCTAGGCGTACTTGCCGCGGCTGCAGCGCGTATTGGCTATCCCTTGTTGCTCAAAGCAAGTGCAGGAGGAGGAGGTAAAGGGATGCGCTCTGTACACGAACCAAAGATGCTTCGCACTGAGTACGAAGCAGCAGCACGTGAGGCGACAGCAGCCTTTGGTGATGGAACTGTATACGTCGAAAGGCTGCTTACCGGTGCTCGTCATGTAGAGATTCAAATTCTTGCCGACAGTCACGGAAATTGTATTCATCTGAATGAACGAGATTGTTCTCTCCAACGCCGTCACCAGAAAGTCATCGAAGAAGCACCCTCCCCTGCCGTAACTACGGAAATACGGGATTCAATGGGTAAAGCCGCAGTTCAAGCAGCACAGGCTGTAGACTACGAGGGTGCAGGAACTGTAGAATTCCTACTTTCCAGTAAAGGAGATTTCTTTTTCTTAGAGATGAATACGAGATTGCAAGTCGAACATCCGGTGACTGAGATGATTACTGGTATTGATTTGGTACAGAAGCAATTTGAGGTTGCTGCGGGTATGCACCTTGGGTTGACACAATCAGATATCGGTATCACTGGACACGCTATGGAGGCTCGTATCTATGCTGAGGATCCATCCAAGGGTTTTCTCCCTGCCATTGGTAGATTGGCAATGTGGCAAGCACCTCAGGGTCCGGGAATCAGGGTCGATACAGGTGTTCGGGAAGGAGACGAGGTCACAGTCGATTTCGACCCAATGCTTGCCAAATTAATCGTTCATGCTCCTAGTCGTACAGCAGCAGCAAGGCGTCTTGACATAGCCTTGTCCAACTTACATGCATTGGGGGTAACAACCAACATTGGTTTCCTTCGTCAAATGGCTAGTAATCCCACTTTCTTATCTGGTGGAATAACTACTGATTACCTTGATTCAACTCCTATATCTGAATTTGCAGAGCCCGAACCCGACCACGCTACACTTGTTGCCATTGCAGCTGCAGCAAATCGCTTCGGACTTGACCGCGCAGGAGCAGGCGGTGTGGAAGCGATAATCGATGAACACACAGGACATTCTGGAGATCCTTTCAGAACTCTTTCGAGGTCTTTCCCCTGAGGTGATTGAATGGAATGGTGTGTCGGCGAATCCAATTCAAAAATGAGTGCTAAACTCACAGAATCAGAAGGTGTACTCACCCTTTCAGGACTGACTAGTGACGGTGTTGATAATTCACATAGTGATGTTAGCATCAGACGTGATGAACACCCCGGTCGTCTTGTT
>DUIL01000183.1:4182-4397 GCA_013330385.1 Candidatus Thalassarchaeaceae archaeon | reverse complement strand
ACTCTTCTTCAACTGAGGCAAGAGATCTCTGATGAACATTAGTGTGAGCTCTTCGATTAGTCAGATTACGCCTCAAAACACTGATGACTCTTCGAGGAACTTCTAATTCTTCAAGGACTATCTTTAGTGCATTAAACACAGGAGCTTCGGGTTTCTTGTTACAATACGGCCCCATCATTTCGGAATTTGGTGAATATATTGGCTCCTGCCAATCA
>DUIL01000183.1:0-3872 GCA_013330385.1 Candidatus Thalassarchaeaceae archaeon | reverse complement strand
AATATATTGGCTCCTGCCAATCATGCAATATATCTTGAGTGCGCTTGACTGCTTCATTTACCAAATCTCTTGATACTGATTGAAGCAGAATCTCTTGCTGATGTTTAATTGCTAGATGCAACTTTCTTCGTCTGTCTTTGGCAGCCAAATCTTGCGGGTTCTTTGAAGAAATTGGTGCCATGCCTGCTGCTCTTGTGAAAATCTTCTGACACTTATTACGAACCTTATATTCAAAAGCGTTAGTAATAGACCATTGATCTCTAAATCTAGCAACTCCTATGTCAATGTCACGTTCACTTATCGTTTGCATTGCGATAAGGATGAGAGTTTGAATTCGTAGTATTCGTCGTTCTTCCTGAGATGCACAATCCTTTGGAATCACACCAATTCGACCGAGTGCCTCTGGCTCTAACATCTCTATACGATTGAATAATTGAATGATTAACGTCTTAGCTTCGACTGGAATATCCATGCTCTCAATCTCCTCAATTATCTTATCATGGAAACTGGGCTTACCTCTTCTACGATCTGTTTTATCTGCTCGAATAATCTGAAGATGGGTTTGGCTATTGCGAGCATCATCATTAGAGGTATCATATCGAGCACCACCTAACTTATCGCCATTGATTGCTTTACGATTCTCGTGATGAGGATCTCTCTCCCCTTGCTGCCAAGGTTGCTCAAACTGGTTCTTCTTCAGAATAAATCCGCAATTTGAACAGTTTATCTCATCATTCTTGGTTTCGGTCTCTGTATGACCACAATGTCCGCATTTATCTGTCATTTTGTTCAACTCCATAATTACTCTTTTTTTTCTTTTTTTTTTCTTTTACCGTAAAAAAAAACGTTTACGGAACAGGTTCCGCTGCGCCGGATTGGTTATCCGGTCTGAGACGCCACATAAAGGATGCGGTAGATTAAGTCAAAATGGCATCCGGTTAGACCCCTTTTGGGGTTTGGCACCAAGAGGGGTATTAGGTCTGATTTTCACGCCAATTGTGTAAGTTCAGAATGCCATCTACTAACTCAGGCATGGTGATAGGTTCCGTTCTTGAGTTCATTGCTGAACGAACAAGGTCAACCAGTTCTTCATCCGGTTCAGAATCAATTGTAGCACTAACAATCTTCTCTATACCTAAACCAACTGAACCCGGTTCTCGAGATTCCAATTTCTGTCGTACTCGTTCGAGGGCCAAATTTCTATCTGGATGCATTTACAACCACCTCTAATGATTCATACTTCACCGTCGGCTCATCCGTCCATAGTGAGAGTTCGCTTCCATCTTCAAGATTATCGCGAACGGTTGTTGGCATTCTGATTGAACGCTTACAATGATCGTGTCCTAGGACAAGAGCTTGTTCGAGTATTCTACTAAACATCAGAATTGAATCTAAGTCAGTGCTAGACCAGTAAGCGTCACGTGGATGTGTGTGAATCCAAAGTTTGAATGGGATTTTAGCACCTTCGGGAGGAGACAACTTAACTTGACCTGCTGTCCCAATATCGACCCATACCTTATCTTCGGCATCGAATAATAAACTAACTTCACGGCCCATGCTGTCTGCTAAATTCCACAGCGATTGCCAATCCTTGGCATAGGCGTGATGTGCGAGAGTTTCTTTGATTGGTAAAGCATCATGATTACCACTAGAAACTAAGTCAATGATAAGTTGAGATGGATGATTAATTGCCTCATTTGAGGGCTTAGGCTTCAGATTGATATTGTCAAGTTCGAATCTTCCTAGAGTTCCGAACGAAATGTTCGCTGACTGAGGGTTTGGCATACTCGCCATAGTTTGACCACTGATTATTCTCAAACATTGAACAAGCCACTGAGCGCCATGGGCTGCAGCCAGATGGTGCCCAAATTGGATATTGCCGGATTCGACTGCACCTGGTAATTGACAAGATGCAGAAGGGGCTTCTAAAGGAGTAGATTGTGATACCACCTTGCTATCTACTCGGAAATCGAAGGCAACGAAACCATCACCTTGACATCTGAGATCAAGCCACAATTCTGAATATCGATGAACAAGATTCCTTACTGGCATCGAGTCAACTGCTACAATAGTGATGTCGGAGTGAACAATTGGTGTGGCTGTGCGAACATCAACTGGAACTCCTACAATACGAAGGTCGGGCGTCTGACAATGACGTAGTGAGGCAACCAAAGCATCTACCTTCTTTGAGCCGACATCACTTGAATTGAAATTCTGGTGTTGCAAGTTAGTTTCCTCCACTATGTCGCCATCGAAGACTTGTAGCAATACAGGTCCGATTTCTTTGACGAGTTCCCCTGCGCATAGAGCTCGCGCTAATGCAGGCACCAATAGTGAGCCGATTCCTCCTGCACCAATAACTGAAATTACTAGTTCTTTTTCCTCAAGTTGTTTTTCTATAATGTTCATTTTTTCACCTTCAATAATATTTGCAGCAACCGCATGACCGGAATAACCGGCCATGCGGTGCCTTACGTGTTTCTGCGCCAATCTAGGCGCTGGATCTGAGGGCATAGCCTCAGATGCCGCCGACGAGACCAGGCACAACTCTGACTGTTCCAACAGTTTCCCAATTAGCCTCAGCCAACTCAGTTGGCTGGACCATTCGGTCTCCTGCAAACACCCAGGCACCCTCCATTCCAGCGACTCTGTCCAGAGTCTCTCGCTGGGTCAACTGAAGGGTGGTGTGACCGGTTGCATCAGCAATCTCAACGGTTGTTGTTATTTCTGTCAACTCAGTACCTCCTTGTTTGTGTGAGTTTTGGCATCCCATTCCATCACCTATGGTAAGTGTCCTACCTCGTATCACGAGAAAATAGTGTGCTTCAGAGTATATCAACTCGGAAACAAGGTGGTGATTGAGATGTGGTGGTGTAATAGATATCATCATTCAAGTCCTCCTATCAATTTGCTTCTATATTCAAAAACCATATTCTGTAATGGACTTGTTGGGGTTAACTCTCGTTGATGCTCTTCTAGTAATTGCCTCCAAGTAAAATTATCAATTCGCCCCTTATGGCATTCGAAGTCAAAAGTAAGAGTTCTCTGCTCTTCAAGTTCTTTCTGCAATCTAAGTTTCTCGGCGAGCCTTCTCTCATGTCTTCCCTCGCGTTCTCGGGCTCTCTTTAGTTCCAATTCTTCTTCACTCAACTTCAAATCCTCAATGGCATTTGTCAATGTCTCGGGCATTCGAATAAAATCGGATTCCACCATCATAACAAAAGCGAAGGCAGAATCTAGTATTGGTAATTGCTCGTCTCCGGATACTATACACACATCGAGTGGAGGTCGATTGGGATCAATTCTGCTCCTCGCCGTTACTTTCAGATGTTGATTCCACCTACTGTTAAAATCAGTTTCACGAATCTTTCGACTAATTGTTTCCATTACATACAGGTGAATTGATACCTTTTCATCATAATTAACCGATATCACACCTTCTTTAACGGTGCATCTCTTGGAATTAATCAATACAGATACAAGAAGGGTTAGAGCTTTGAATTCAGGGTTTGTTAAATCCTTCATCAATTCCTTATCTGGAAAAAGTGCTCTATCCATTTGCATCCATTTCTTACTTTGTTCGATTGATATTGGTCCCGTAATGTTCTCACCGCCTTATTTCCAGACTTACACGCGCATACACGCGTGCGAGAAGGAGCCGGTGCTGGCGACCGGGGAACCCCCTCGGGGGCCTCTCTCTCACTACGTGAGAGAGGGCCCCGAGGGGCACTCCTAGGTATCACAGGGGAGGACCTTCAGAGGCGGTCAAATCCCTGAATTCAAGTAGGGGGGTCCCTATATCAAGAGTTCGGAATTCTCAGAATATTGAAGAGGAGGGGTCACAGCTTTTCGAACAGTATCTGACCTGCGTC
>DUIL01000041.1:1549-6661 GCA_013330385.1 Candidatus Thalassarchaeaceae archaeon | reverse complement strand
GGCCTCTTCAAAATGATCTTGGCGCCGAGAAATTTCTCTTTCGACCTTGCGTAGAGTGACCATGTTACGACTCGTGGTGAAGGGGTGCCTATATCAAGAGGTGTACGGCCGGAAGGACGGGCACGTTGCGTGCTCCCCCCCCGAGGTGGACGCTATGAAAGACCGGCTAGAAGTCGCTTCTCTCGACCATCCCGACTGCCTTGTAAGCAAACATTTGCGCACTTTTGCCAGTTCCCCTGAGGCCTCTGAAATAGAACTTGTAATTGAGTCGGTTGATTCTCTTGAAGCAGGATTGTCTGCATTAGTTGAAGTTGAATGTGATTTACTCGCATTACCAGCCCGCCTTCTGCATGGAAAGCAGGTGGAAATGCTTCAAGCGGGTTGCAAAGTCGTCGGCTCGAGAACACCGCGTCGTCCAGCTAGAGTTTTGGTTTCAGAGAACAAATTATGGTACCAACCAAGAGGTGCGATAATTCTAGCGGATTCGCAATTAATCAGAAGACAATTGCGCCGAGCTAGGCGTGGACTCAGAGTTCTTTCACCCAAAGCCTACGCCGGAATACACGAAATCGATTTGCCAGATGGGAACTCTGAATCACTTGCTATCTGGATGGAATCTTTACGAGCTGATGGGTCGATTGATGGATTTGTTGCATCAAGAGACGTATACGATTCAATTCGCCCCGATGGAAGAAGGCATGTCCTTGGAGTTGACGCCATCGATCGTGGTTCAGACATATTCCTACCTATTGCCTATGCTGATCTAATCGTATTCATTGGGAGAAATGCATTCCCATTTAGACTCTCAAACTTGATTTCAGAAAAAGAAGGAGAAAGTGCGTGGTGGATTCAAAATCATCTGATTGGAGCGGTTCCTGAAGAAGAAATAGATAGAGTTGGCATTCTAGTTCGACACAGACAGGTTGGTACGATAATGCGCAAAGCACAGGAGTTCTTTGACTTGGCAATGGAGAATGCGTTTCACGACCCCGAAGGAGATGTCCCCGACACAGCAGTTCATGTTGAAACTCATATTGAAGTGATTTCAAAGAATGGATTGCGTACTCTTTCCATGGAGAGAGTAATGCCGTTTACCCTTCTCGAGTCCGCAACAATAACCATGCTCAAAGATTGGGAAATCTTACTAAAAAATACTACTGCTAATCTTCCTGAACATCCAAGAGAAGGACCTGCTAGTGATGCATGGTTGAATCTTGAAGATTGATTTTGGCTGATTTTGGAGTGTATAGGAATGCCTTCCAGTATCGTAGATACTGCGTAAGCAATATGACTGAAGTCGCCCCGCTTCGCAAAAATCGGTGTTTTGTATGAGTGTCGATAGAGTTCTTTTAGATCAACTCTATCGAGCCAAATTGGTTAGATTGAGAGAGAGGGCTGAATCAGAGAACCTTCCAAAGAATGGTTCTGTCGAAGTGGTTCGAGCACGTCTTATTCGACATTTGGCACTGGGCGAACATGATTTGTCTTGGGATGGAATTCAATCAATGAATCATCAAGAATTAGGAGAGGTTTTGAAAATATTCGGAATCAAATCATCCGGTTCTCATAAAGAACGAAGGCAGCGATTATGGTTACATCTAAATTTTGATTCGAGGAGAATGAGAGTTGAGAACCTAGCTGAGATGGAAAGAGACAAATTACACGGACTCTGTCAAAAACTCGAACTGCCACTAACTGGAACAAGAACCGTTTTGATGGGAAGAGTCGCTGGAGTATTGACCAGTCAAGGACATGGTTGGGGTCAGATTAAACGTAGCCTCAAGAGAAATGGATTGCCCGATGTAAAATCTTCTACGATGAGAATTGAACCTAGTTCTTCAATCGAAGAGGTTGTCACAATTGAGATGCCCTCCGAACCCATTGATTTTCTATCTCCGGTTTCAATCCACGTTCTTGAGGATGCACGAGATACAATGATTGCAGGAGCGGAGAAATCAGAAGATTACGTGACCAATTCTCTGAAATCTTTAGCAGAAGACATAGAAGATATTGAGAGAATGGTTGGAACCATTCTCAATAGTCATGGGGGAAGGTGGTCGGCACCGGAAGAGGATTTGTTTTTGAGAATTGCAATTAGAAAGGGTTGGCCCGTTGATGATGAAAATGTAAAAACAAGATTGTTAGTAGTGGCCTCAAGGCTGGCTGAAGAAAAGGGTGCTGCAGATATAGCGATTCAGAGAGCAGGACAAACTTCCGTGAGTTCTGGAACACCGGTGCCCAAATCAAGTTCTGAGGCTATCGAAAGGATAAGGGCAAAGATGACTGAGGCCGAACAGATACTAACAGGTCTAAGATAGTCATTCAGGTAGCAATTGGAAGAAACTGAAACGCGGTTCGATGATAGAACCGTCAACATCACGCAAATGATCAATCGCGTCTTCTGCAACTTCTCTAGAATGACCCGCCATTATAGCAGCATGTACTAGAGTATCATAATCGACACCCGCGCCTTCATCCTTGAGCCTAATAGTCTCCAATATCACCTCACCAACATCTCCACTTGGCTCGGATTGGGGTTTAGGTTCAGAATCGGTAACGCTTGGCATAGGAGAATCATCTAATGTCGGCTGAGGTGACTCCACAGCAGCAGAGGGTTCGATTACAACATTGTTACTAAGTGCCATGGACAGACCCTGGAGAACTCCGACACGATAATTCTCTGTGTCAAATTCCCCATAGTGGCCACGAGCTAAGATTAGACCATCAACCAAATCCATAGGCACTCCAGATGACTGAAGAGCAGAGGGGGTCAAATCGGATTCTATTGAGGCCTCATAGGCGTCCAATCTACGTAGTGTTGCATCGGCTGTTTCAACCAACCAATTTGTGTATCTCTGGGTATCAACTACACAAAACTCCTCGGCACGGAATGAAGTGAAAACACCGCCATCCTCTGATTCAAACCAACGCGCACGACCTACCAGCATCATCAGGAACCTATCGCCAGAATCGAATCTATGGAGTAACTCCTCAATATCGGCATGAAGTTCTGGTTGGAAAGCAGCTACGCTGAACCTATGTGTTCCACTAGGGTCACGTAAAACTCCTGAATAATTAGGGCCACTTTCTCCCTCTCGTCTTTCAATTCGATCAATTACACCCGCAACAAGTGCACGGTTGATTTTAGCACCAAGTTTGGTTACAACAAATGACGGATCAAACTCACCCGCACCCTCCTCAGGTAGGCTGGCATCCATATATTCCTGAGCAAATATGCGTATTGCGCTCTGTCTTGCACGACGGCTTGAGGATGATTGCATCACAGTATCACACCCCACTTCTTGATTACCTCATTAGCAGCTTGTTCAGCAGTTTGTGTATCAAAATCGGCAGATTCAGCCATTATCATGGCACCCTGATCATCAATCATTGCCCGACCATGGATGACTATGTTACGCGCGAGATATTCATCTCTCAGCATTGCCACATAACCGGACTGTGATTCTTTACCAATTTGCTTCTTGATTTGTTCAAAATCCATTCCTGAGAAAGATTCAACAGCATCCTTACCGAGAATAAGTGAAGCATTTGATACCCCATTATCGATAACAAATCGGAATCTCAAATCCTCTTGTCCGCGTTGAGGTCCGTGTTCGGCACAGGCATCATCTCTTAGCACCCTCCGGCATTCTGGGCAGCGGTGAATAATTCCACAGTCAGGACGGATAGCGACAATATTACCTGAAGTTCTAATCCCTCTACGAGAACCACCGCCGATAAGTGTAGTCAAGTCTACATCTACCCAGTGAGATTCTGGGTCAATAGCCTCCCAAGGTGGGTCTGAAAGATCGACTACTTGTTCTGTATTATCAACAACTAAATCGGGTGAACCCTGCCAATACTGAACTCTAGCTCCAGTCAAATGCAGGAAGGAACCTGCTTCGGGAGAAATATCGCACCAAGCAGTAAGGCGGCAGCGGCCAGATGGATCCATCACATCTCCACTACGTACAGTTTTTTCCTCACCATCAGCATTAGTGAAAGTTCTAGATTGCCAATTTTCCACTTGCACTGTAATCTCAATATCACGTGCACCATCTCGCAAATCAGCGATTTTACAGCGCGTTGCTGATTTGAGTTCATCAATACTGGCAAATGCATTGTCGTGATATGGTTCAATCTTAGTCAAGTCACCAATGTTAATCTCCGGAGTATCTCGGAATCGGCGCACAGTTGCCCTGTCTATCTTGAGTAATGAGCCGGGTTCATGATTGAATTCACGCCACGAAATGAAACCAATAGTTCCTGAGGAGTCGGCTAGGCGTCCTCTTACAATGTCAAGAGTTCCACTGCCATCACGCTTGACAATCTGGTCATCCTTCTTTGAGAGCACCCGTGCTACAATATTTACCATACCATCTTGAGCACCCGCCTCAGCAATTGTAACCGGTTCGTCGGAAATTCGAGTCACCGCTTGGCCGCCTTCCTTGAGAATAGTCACCCTACTTGGACGATTGATGTTGATTGAACGACGGTCATTCCAGAAATTTACTGAGACGCCTTCTAGACGAACCACAGAACCAGGGCTTAGATTCTGTGAATGGTCACCCCAATCTGTGAAATCCCACCTCTCCCTTTCACCCTCCCATGGGCTGTCCTCAATCCAACCGTAAGCAATCTGTCGTTCCTCACCGCGGACTGTCTGAATCTTTGGAGTATAAGTTACAACTGCAACTTCAATTGTGACATTTTTATCGTCTTCCGAAAGTTCGGAGAACTTTGTTACCTTCTTTTCAGGAATACTTGCTCTTTTCTGAGAACTAATCTGAGAAACCGCAACACCGGCAGCCATCTGGAATTTTCTAACAACAGAACGTAGAGCATCTTCAGGAGGTATCAAGAAATCCGCTTCATACCTAGCAAACTCCTTGATTATCTCATTTTCATCTGCATCTGGACACTCTTCCTTAACCACAGCAACCTGCGTTGCATACCTATCATCATCACTCATCGGCTCACCTACAATCAGAGTAATGGGCGCGAGCCTACTTGAACCACTGATGTAGCCGATGCGAATATTTCGCATTGATTACAAAGAACGATGTTTCTTAGTGTGGATTGGGGTAGACTCGTCACCACATCGCCTCCGGG
>DUIL01000041.1:0-1167 GCA_013330385.1 Candidatus Thalassarchaeaceae archaeon | reverse complement strand
TTTCGAACCGAGTGGGTTTTCATCTCAACGCTTCTGTGAGATTCTAATGAGTGTTGGTGAGACCTGCAATTTCGGAGTTTTGACCGCCTCCGATAGAGCCAGTTCAGGAGAGTATGAGGATCTTAGTGGGCCGGCAATTGAGGGGTTTCTTTCGCAAGCTCTTACATCGCCTTGGAAAATCTGTAGAAGACTTGTTGTAGATGAGCAGTCTATCATTGAGGAAGCACTCAAATCACTATCAGATGATGAAAATTGTTCGGTTATCATAACCACAGGAGGAACTGGACCTGCACCACGAGATGTCACACCCGAGGCAACAGAAGCAGTCTGTGACAGGATGCTGCCGGGCTTTGGTGAACAGATGCGCGCAATCTCTCTTCGTCATGTCCCAACTGCTGTTCTTTCACGGCAGACTGCAGGAGTTCGGGGCTCAACTTTGATCCTCAACCTCCCAGGTTCTCCCCGCTCAATTCGAGAGATTCTCGATGAGATATTTGCTGCTGTACCATATTGTGTGGACTTGATTGGTGGGCCATATATCACAACTGATTCTAAGATTGTAGATTCGTTCAGACCTCCGCATGCGCGTAGGGACTGATTACGCATTACATCTTTAGCAGGGTTTCCGGCCGGCGAGCCATGGCCAAGATGAAGTCGGGTGACGTTTCCAGCAATCGTGCTGCTGATGAATTACGAAATATCGAGGTAACTCTTGATTTTACACCAAACGCAGATGCCTCTGTTCTATATCAACAAGGAGACACTATGGTCCTTGCTTGTGCAACGGTCGCAGCATCCCTTCCACGTTGGTTCCCTCGTGATGCAAATCGAGGTTGGGTTCACGCTGAATATTCCCTATTACCTGGTTCAACAGATTCGCGATTCCAAAGAGAACGCCGTGGAGCCAAGGGCCGAACACAGGAAATTGAGCGATTAGTGGCTCGAAGCCTGCGTGGAGCGATTGATTTAGAGGCACTTGGACCTATTGCAATCACAGTTGATTGTGATATATTGAACGCAGATGGTGGAACACGTTGTGCATCAATTACTGCGGCAAACATTGCATTGCGATTGTGTGTGCGAAGACTAATTGCTTCAGGACGTTGTTTACCTGCAGACAAAAGACTCACTTATGACCAGATTAAGGCGGGAGTTGAAGCACCAACT
>DUIL01000101.1 GCA_013330385.1 Candidatus Thalassarchaeaceae archaeon | reverse complement strand
GATTCAGTGGATGAGAAATCTGAGGTTAATGTTAGTCCACGATCTACAAGATTTACACCTTCATCAAAAGTCCAAAGGTACTCTACAATATGACCATCGTCATCAGTAAATACATCTGGGAGTTCTAGTGGAGTAAGAGTGTAGGTTTGGAGTTCCTCATCAAATATCTGTCTAGGAACTCTGTTTAGGACTCGCACAAAGATTTCATGTTCAACTACATGTGTCCCATCATTAATACTCAGAGTTAGAGTATATACGATTCCATCAGCACTACCGTCAACATATGAGTGACTGGCATCGACGAGACCCAATCCTCCTTCATCACTACCGTCCCCCCAATTCCATGTGAATTCCATCTGTTCATGAGGTACGTTGTCCACTGTACTACGTGCAGAGAATTCAACTCTCTGATTCGTAAATAGAACAATTTCGTCAGTAATTGCCACACCATCTACACGGATTTCTGGAATCGGCACAGTAGTATCACTTACATTGATACTCCAAGTCTGAGTTCCCGAATAGAACCCACCTATGTCGCGAACTGTTAGGCTGATTGTGTAATCTCCTGCTATGGGATATACGTGCACTGGATTCTTTAGCCCTGAACTAGTGTTATCTCCTAGATCCCAAATGTACGCAATCGGAGTTTCATTGTGGCTGTAAGATCCATTTATTTGACCAAAACCCCAAACATCATATCCACCACCAAAAAGGCTCACTGGAAGCCAAGTTTGTGTAATTGTTGTGGATATTGAGCCCGAAGAGACCGGTTCCAGATTTGCGAGTTCAATAGGCAGTGTGAAGGCAGTATCTATGATTTCTCCAGTCACATCTCTAATTCTAACTCCAAAAGTCCAATCTCCACTTTCCGGAGGAGTGAACCATACAGAATCTTCAGTAGGAATGCTGTTTCCTGCAGTTACTGCAAAGGTAATTGTGTCTCGGAGTGTATTGTTCAAAAATGCTTCAAATGTGACTTCAATAATCTCGAAGAAAGCATTTGAAATCACTTCAATATCAATTTCTACACTATCGTCAACATTATCTAAATCTCTGTCAAATGCTGTCATAGAAATTATATCGATTTCAGCAGGATCTGTAATAATACCTGCTTGCACTGTAATGTCTGTAGATGGATAAGAACCTGTAGTAATCCCGCAACTAGCAAAGTTATAGTCACAATCAGAAACTTGTGATTCATACCAAGCGATTACCCAGACTTCGTCGGTAGTGTTCCCGAACCCATGAACCAGTCCAGTACCGGCTCCACTCTGTGAGTCGATTCGTAAACTGGTCATAGACCATGTACCCGTCGAGGCATCTTTTGCTAGAATAGAACCTGTTACTCCAAACTGAGTTGGCTGTACCATGAGGTTCAGAGGTGCTCCCGTACCTCCTGCGAACTTGTAGGCCCGCATACCCCATCCTTCTAATTCCTGAGTCGGGCTAATCCACGAATTTTGCCACTCATCGTTGTACCCACTCATTTGAGCCCGACAAATGAAACCACTTACACAACCTGCAGTCATTGCAATGTTACTGAATCCAAAGGCACCTTGAGCACTATCGATGGAAACAGCTGCAGTGAAGTTAGCAAAGATATCAGACATATGTGTACCAATAGCCGTAGAGCCGGGCTCAGGGTTTCGTGCGAGGTTTTCGATACCAGTTCCACCAGTAGCACTATCTGCCACCAAGCGCGAAATAGCGGTACCTCCCCCAAGTTTGTCTGCTAGATACATCATGAACATGAATCCGGCTCCATAATCTGCAATTCTTTGATTCCACCACCGAACACTCATATTCGCGTTCTGAGACCATTCGTTTGCATGTCCAGATAATGTGTCAGTTACTCCAAAGCAGAGATATGCCGCCATATCAGCTGCACCTTCATCAATCCACAGATATTCGTAAGGATCACGCGCATTGTGAAGTAAATGCTCAAATTCATGAGCTAAAATTGTATTTCTCCAACTGAGGTCACCAGAGTCAACGAAGAGAATTTCACGTTGACTTGCTACATTTGGGTCAAAGTAACCTCCTATTCCTCCACCAAGGTCTATGTCGAAGATTAGTATCTCTATCTGGCAATTGTTGTCAACATCTGGTGCACTACCGAAGTAATTTGTATTAGTGGGGTAAATTGTCGATTCCCATGTCGATGCGATGTCATTGAGGGTTGTTGAAGGGACTACTATCCCATCTTCAACAAAAATTGCCGAGTTGGAGGAAATTTTTGCTACGGTGGCTGAAACAATCCCACTAGATGTTGCGAAGGTATCCACATCATCTACCGACCACTGATTTTCACAGGTTCTAACACTAGCTCTTGAATTTTGAAATGTTGGAGAAAATGGTAGTATTAGATTCGGGTATCCATCTTCAGCCCATTGTTTCTTTAGGAATCCAAAGGCTGAGAATAGAGGTTGGTCTTCATCTCCATATAGGTATCTGTGCCCATCTATATCTGCATCAAACCCACTCAAATCACCGGCAGTCATGACATTTTCAGCATTATCTGAATCATCACTAGCGGATACCATTGGCACCAAAGAGGCCCCAAGCATCAGCATCACTAACAACAACGAAGTTGTTGAGTAGGGGGTGCGCATGAATAAGCCCATGAGGAGTCACTCCATGAAGAAGACAGGTTCAAGCCCTACTTCAACCCCCTTTAACTTCAATGGAGCACTGTTCGGACACCATCGGCCCGAAGGGCCGTTCATATTTCTCCAGTGAATCACGTAGATATATCTCCTCAATGGTAGTTTTCATTATGTTCTCAATCATAATTTTACAACCCGTTAACTCTCAACAAAATAATTCATCAGACCTACAAGTATTGAGTATAGTTCCTCATGATTCCAATGCGTTCACCCAGGGCCTTGAAATCTATAATGGTAAATTCTATGAAAGTACTGGACTATATGGGTCGTCCAGTGTAAGAATAGTAAATATGAAAACGGGTGCAATTGAGTCGCAATACAACCTTTCTGATGACTATTTTGGCGAAGGATTGACCATTTATAATGATACAATTATTCAGTTGACATGGAGAGAAAATATTGCCTTTATTTATGACGCAGATACGTTGGAATTAGTTGGTAATTTCACCTATGAAGGAGAAGGCTGGGGGATTTGTAAGTCACTGCAGGGGGATTATTTTAGAATTTCAGATGGTACAGAAATAATTCAATATTTTTCTAATGATTTTTCACCCAATTTCTATCAGGGTATTTATCTAAATTCGAGTGGAGTCATGAAGTCTGTTACCAATTTGAATGAATTAGAATGTACAGACAATGCAATCATTGCTAATGTTTGGCATGAAGATAGTATATACCTCATAGATTATAGTAATGGAAAAGTGTGCCGAAGTGTTGACATCAGTTCTATTAGAGAACAATATGAAAATGAAAACTCTGGGGTTCTGAATGGGATTGCATGGGATCAAAATAATGGGACATATTGGATAACTGGAAAGAATTGGCAGAATTATTATGAAATTGAAATTGATGATTCGAGTTGTCAGACTTCAGAACCAGTAGTCGAGACCGGTGACGAAGGAAGGCAACTCCTACAAGGAAATGAAGAATTGTTATTAGTAGTAACAGCGATATTAATTTTGACAATTCTTATCGATTGGCTATCGCAAAATAAAAAATCAGATGATAGACAAAATGAGAAGCCCCCGCGTCTAGGGGACGATGAGGAGTAGGAGGCGGAGAGCATGTCAGGAGATGATGAATCCCGCCGAACGCGCTTCGAATGGTGGCTTCAAGATCTCTCAGTAGATCCTGCTACTCGAGTAGCCGGTGCCATACTTATAATTCTAGGGAGTGTCCTTGGAGTAATCACAGGAAGTCTACATATTTCTGCCGATATTGGTGATGTATTGAATGACCAAGCTGAT
>DUIL01000024.1 GCA_013330385.1 Candidatus Thalassarchaeaceae archaeon | reverse complement strand
TGTGCGGTGTTCAGATTCCGTCCTCTCGCCAATGATCAAGTTGGTGAAATGATTCGTAGTGTGGCCACTGCTGAGAACATTAATCTGGACAATGAAGCGGCCGAAGCAATCGTTCATGTCAGCCTCGGCGACTTGCGCAAGGCGATTACCGCCTTGCAAGTTGCTGCCTCATTATCCAACGATGTTACTCGTGATATGGTCTACGAAACTACTGCAACAGCTCCTCCAGAAGAATTGCATGGATACTTACTGGCTTGCAAAGAGGATGGATTCCAGCCAGCCCGTCGTCGCCTCAAATCCCTACTCGACAAGTTTGGTTTGGCAGGCACTGATATGGTCAATCAATTACATCGAGGACTCGGTGATGTTGCATTCCTCGATGAGAAACAGAAGTTGTCGGTAACCGAGGCGATGGCTGAGACGGATTTCCGTATGGTCGAAGGCGGTGGTGAAGCCTTGCAACTGGACGCAATGACTGCAAGATTATGCAAACTGCTCAAGCAGTAGATGACATAACCAACTTCAGAGTGTATTCGCGTTCCCACTCATTGACATCCCAAGGATCACCATCTTCCCAAAGGTGAATTCGAATCTTATACTCATTCACTGATAGAGTTCCTAAATCAAAGGCCATTCCGATATCTTGTGAGTGAGGTGCAACCTTATTTCCACGCAACCAAGTGCCATTGAATGCATCGAAATCTGCTTGTGCTTGGGTTTGCTCTATCGCAGTACCATTTGCTAGTGATTGCTCCAACTCTCCATATTTCCAGACGGTAACGATCATGTTAGCACCCTCTGCATCGACATTATCGCGTATCCCTAAGCCCAGAATCACATCAATTTCAGTCTGATTTAATTCAAGTGTGTAAGTGCCCCCTTTCCATTGTGATTCGACAATACCTTCTGTATCAGCCACATCTATTCCATCAGCCAAAGTGGGTGGTGCGATATCTGCTAAAGGTGGGTTAGAGAGAATGAAGGAGATTGCTATGAATGTGAAAAAGAAGAGGAATCCAGAACGGAACCAATTACCTTTGTCATACAGATTTGAATATTTATTTGGAATAACCAGCTTGTGTATTGTTGGCAGTGTAGTAATCAGAAGCACCGGAATTAGCCAGAGAATTGTTTCAGGCCCATCCAAGGTCGGCATCAGGACATAGCGCATAATCAATCCAACTGAAAGACCGAGAATAATCACTAACCACATCGAATAAGCATCGGCCTTCTCTTTCTCGTAGGCTGCAACAGGGTCGAAAGGCTCGAGTTTGCGGCTAGGCTTGTCTTCCTTGCCCCCTCCTCCTTTCGGCCTTTTCTTACCCGAATAGGCGCTTGCGCGCAGGGCGGAGTCTACGTCGACCACGGCATCCCGACGTCTCGCTGTTCATCAAGGGTATGGCCCCCTTTGCCTTGTTATTACCACCTCGAATGAAGTGTAATGCTCAAATGGGGTAGGCAGGTGGAGCGAGGTATTGCCGGGGTGGCGTAGTTGGTAGCGCGTCGGACTCATAGGGTACAATTAGCGGGATTTTTTCCTGCTGATGCAATCGATGAGCGCAAATGCCTAGCCGAGAATGTCTGAGACATCCGAAGGTCGCGGGTTCAAGTCCCGCTCCCGGCACCACTATTCTTCTGGTTCAATTTGCTTGGAGTATTGAGATACAAAATCCCAAGCGATGCCATTGGTGTCTACTGTGCCTTGATTGCCTGTGAAAATATCGTAGCTTTCCTCATACGGATTGTGGTCAGCCGCATACAATGTTACGAGTGTTACTACAGTATCATTTTGACAATTTGTAAAAGATTGAACCGAGTAGAAGGTGGTTGGTTTATTCGAGTCCGGCAAACTACCTTGACAGCCATTCATATCTGCCCATTGTAGCAAATTCTGGATTGCTCCATGCTCCTGTGCCTCCAAATTAGGTAGGTGGATTGCATCATTGGAATAAAGGATGATTTGATCTAATAGTCCATGGATTTCCATGACTGGAATTGGTGAATAATCCGGTCCTGGGTCGTCCAGCAAATAGTAGGACATACAGGCCATTGCAGCAAATCTATCACTGTGCTCATTAGCCAACTTTTGGCTCAGAGAACAACCGTTTGACCATCCTGTGAGGTAGATCCTATTCTCGTCAACAGAGTGGTTAGCCACCACTTTGTTGACTATCTCCATTATCAGTCCAGTATCGTTCAGTTGCAGTTGGCTTGCAGTACTGCAGCAATAGCCAGAATTCCAAGAGTTGTCAAATCCTTGAGGCCATACCGCAATCACTCCATTTTCCTCAGCAATTTCGTCGAATTCGGAGAGGTCCCTTTGATTTTCCATTGTCAGAGTGTTACCATGGATGTCGATTATCAATGGAACATCTTCAGACAAATTAACTGTCTTTGGAACAAATACATTCCAGCACCTCTCAAGTTCTTCGTGAAGCATACATTCGACGTAATCGAGGCCTTCGAATCCCTCACCGATTAGGTCCTCATCTGTCGCACTAGAGGAATCACCATCGCCTCCGGCGATGCATCCACTGAAGGCTACCGCCAGCAACAGCAACGAAAATAGAGAGGCAACGGCCCTCCTTCCCATATGCCACGGATTCGGCATCTAGAGATTAAACTGCCCTATATTTCACTAGTCATTCCCAAAGAACTCACGAGCGACACTAAAATTTCCTATTGACCAATTAGTTTGTAGTCGTCACTTAGAGGAGTTGCACCGGTCTCGGATAGGATGAGTTTACCATCCTTGAAGCGATTGAAGGTCAACACAGCTTCTGAAGTCGAACCGTTGGCGAAGTGTGCTATTACGTGCTCGATACCGATCTCGTCATTCTCAAACAGGATTCTATGATTCTCCATAGTCACACCACCACTGGCTACAATAGCGATGAAATCACTCTTGCCCAACACCATTCCACCAACATGTGGAAT
>DUIL01000069.1 GCA_013330385.1 Candidatus Thalassarchaeaceae archaeon | reverse complement strand
TGGAGCAGGCCATTCTGGACGATTCTGGCCCTTTCTCCAAGAATCAAGTAGGGGGCCACCTGATGCCTTGATACAGTTTTCGACTTCATCAAGATGGAGATCAATTCCAGAAATTATCATTTCACGGCATTCCTCGGTTGTTATATCATCTACGGAGCCAGATCGATTCGGTGAACGTTCCCAATCTTTCACTGCGGCATCCCAACATCTATCAAAATGGAAATCTACTCGATTAATCGCCCATTCTCTAATCGACTCTCGAGAATTTGGCCAATCGTCTGCTGAAATTGGAGTTAGGCGCTGGGCAAGCCAATTGGTTGTATCTTCGTAGTCGACCTTCCCCTTTTCATCAAGAGGAGGGATTAGCTGAATATCAGATTCAGCACTGATTAGAACTGGAGACTCCTGCAATACCCTAGAAATACAAGATTCAGCAGCATTTCCACGAATTATTTGAGGGGGTAGTGGGCCTTTGAGACGCTTTTCCCAGCCATAATACCACATTCGAGGACATGAATTCCAAGCGATTACTTGGGAGGCTGAAAGACGCCTGAATTGATTGATGCCAGTGCCTTCAGCGTCGAATGTCTGCACGGGCATATCATGCTACTATCATTCAGGGTACAAAAAGCAACCTCAAAATCAGGTGTCACTATTCGTCAACATTGAGATAGACAACTGTCATCTCTAGGCGCTCGTGAGTTGGATGAACTTCTACAAGGGCAATTGGTGCTTCAATGACATCTACAAGCTCTTCAGCCATAGATAATGGAATCTCAATTCTCTGATTTCCCTCATCGAAAAACATGAAGCGACGAGGAAGACCTGTTTCTTCATGAATCTCTTGAATCCAATCTTCCGAATCCTCGTTTTTACAATCTATAGCACCGAAAACCAGAGTCCCATCTTCAGTGAGAATTTCATATGGAGATATTGTGTGTTCTCCTCTACGTAGGAATCTCCGGCGTAATTGACCACTGTCCTTGTAAGTAGCCGTGCAGAATTTGAGATGGTACCCGTAAGGTTCCCGAGTGACACCATCAAAAGGGTCTGGAACGCCAATTGTAGCAGCCATGACACGGTCACGCATCTTTGTTGCAACCTCCGCAGAACCAGAAGCACCCGCGGTGATTTCACTGGAAAGATTAAATCCACGCACCTCCATATTATCATGATTACCTACAGTTATTTCCAACTCATTCAAATTTAGGAATTGAACGGGCATTTCGCGCATTTTCTCAAGAAGTTGTAGCAGTTGTTCTTCTTTGTCGGGCTCACAAGGCAATTCAACGCCCGTTAACATACCTGCATCAAGACAAGCCTGCATAGTTTCACGATATTTACTCTCATCTAAATCTAGGAAATGGAAGCGGATTTCATCCAAACCTGCTTCAGCAAATTCTGAGGCCCATTCTGTTCGAAATGGGATACTGGTGTACATATGAAGATGAAAATCAGTACCGAATTCCGACTTTAGTACTCGACATGCTTCGAGGACTCGCTCCCTGACCATTACAGGATCCCCTCCTGTTATTCCTGCACCTGTAGCCTTCATCGCTCGAGCTTCTTCAATCACAGAATCCCAATCATCAATCTCTACTTTGCGCTCATTAGCATACATGAAATCAATCTCACGACGATTCTCCGAAAGAGGACAATAGTCGCACATCCAATGGCAATGTCCAGTGATGAAAAGTACGAGTTTACTACCCATCTGACATTGGATACAACCCTCTGTATCGTTAGCATCAGCTGCCTCCGGCAATTCAGGGATATTCGGTAAACGAACAGAGAAAGTCATTCAGAGACCTCCATTGCAGTTTTTAGAAGCCATACGTGAAAGCTTCTGTCTTGAGATAACTCTGGGTGGAAAGTCAGGGCTACTCGGTTAGAAGTTCTAACTCCAACAACCTCGTCGCCATTTGTAACTACAACTTGCCCTGCCTCACCTACACTTGTGAACCTCGGAGCACGAATGAAAACTCCAGGGAATTCACTCCCTAACAAAGAAGAATCTAATGTGCTCTGAAATGAGTCCACTTGGCGGCCATATGCGTTACGATCAATTTGTGCATCAATCAATGCTTCACCACCATCTTGCGGATTAGTCAACAAAATTGCCCCAGCACAGGTGCCAAGAACGGGGCGGGTGTCGTCATTTCGAATCCAATCAAAGATTGCCGGTAGTAGTCGAGACGTGGAATCATTACCAGTAAGTCGCATAGTTGTAGACTCACCACCAGGGAATACAAGGGCATGAGGAGAAGCATCTGACAAATCTGAAGATTTGCGTAATTCATGGATTTCTATATCGAAATCTAATTCAGATGCTGCTTCATTCAGGGCGGCAATGTGAACATGGCGAGCGCCTTGCAACATGACCAAGCCGATTCGAAGCACGACCCTTGGGCTGAAGCATTCGGCTTGAATCCAACCCCTCGAAATTCCATATTTTCATTCAGAATAAGTGAAAGACCCCAGTGGATGGCAGTTAGGCATGGGTGAGGGTCAGCGAGTGCACAACTTCGGTGCAGGACCAGCAGTTCTACCACTATCTGTAGTCGAAGAAGTTCAGGCTGCACTACCAAATATGAACAATAGTGGCTTTGGTCTTTGTGAGATTAGTCACAGAAGTGCAGCCTTTCAGTCTGTTGTTGATAGTGCAATGGACAGAATAAGGAGGGTTCTTTCAGTACCTGACGACTACACTATCCTATTCTTACAGGGTGGAGCATCTTTACAATTCTACATGTCTGCGCTTAATCTTCTAAAATCAGATGAAAAAGCAGATTTTCTTGAAACTGGCGGATGGTCGAAGAAATCTCTCAAAGAAGCAAATAGAATAGGAGATGGGGTGGCAATCTGGAGTGATTCGGAAAATGGATTCAAATCAGTGCCAAACAATGGAGACTACAATTTGCGAGATGATTCTGTCTACCTTCACTACACCTCAAACAACACACTCTACGGGACTCAGTATCATCACCTACCCGACTCGGGAGGAAAACCACGTATCGTAGACGCATCTTCAGACATTGCTGGAGTGCCTATTGATGTTAGTGCTCATGATGTGATTTATGCTGGTGCTCAGAAAAATCTCGGACCCTCTGGAGTTACTCTCGTCATACTGTCTCCTTGGGCCCTAGCAAGAGCACAGGCGAACTCAGAAGCAGGAAATTTGCCCACAATGTTGGACTACACCATTCACGCTTCCAAAGGATCACTATTCAACACACCCAACACCTTCGGCATCTTCGTTTTAGATTGTGTATTCAAATGGCTTGAAGAGAATGGTGGTTTGAATGGTTCAATCGCCCGAAATAAGGCTAAGTCGGCCCTTCTTTACGAAGAACTAGACCGAAGTGACTTCTGGGTCCCTCACGCAAATTTAGATTCACGCTCAGTGATGAATGTAACCTGGCGTTTAGCTGATGAAGCCTTGGAATCTGTATTTCTTGAGAAGGCCACAGCCGCTGGTTTGGGTGGACTGAAAGGACACCGTTCGGTTGGAGGGATTAGAGCCAGTATGTACAATGGCTGTCCAATTGAATCAGTCAAGGCTCTCGTTGAGTTCATGCAGAAGTTTGAGGCCGAACACTCCTGAGGACGGAAGATGGATACTCGAGACATTATCGATTGTCTTGATTTTACATTGTTAGATCATGATGCCTCAGAGGATGAATTAGTTTCTTTTTGCTCACAAGCAAATTCGGTAAATCCTGCTGCAGTATGTGTCTTTTCAGAGCATCTAGAAATTGTTCGCAAACATCTCGATGAAGGAATTGCACTAGCTGTTGTTGCTGGTGGCTTTCCAGTTGGAAGTTCATCGCCCGAAGAAATTGAAATTGCAGTAAGAACGGCGGTGGAATCTGGTGCTGATGAAGTAGACGTAGTACTAGAGCCACGTGATAGCGAAGATTTCCCAGATGAAAACGACTTGAAGAAATTAATTGCAATGCGAGAAGCAGCAGGTAAGGCGGTTCTCAAAGTCATCATAGAAGC
>DUIL01000082.1:2796-7520 GCA_013330385.1 Candidatus Thalassarchaeaceae archaeon | reverse complement strand
ATTCCAATGCTCAATGTCGATGGTAATCGCTATGACAGAGAAGTATACTGTGGTGAGACTGCTTGGGAGAATTGTAGAACCTCTGGTTGGAGAAAGAATCTCCGCGACAATACCGTAACAGGTGTAACTCCTATCCCTGATATTGATGAAGAGCCAGATCCTTCGTGTGATGGAGTGGACCTAAACCGCAACTACCAATTTGAGTGGGGTGCACCACTGGGTGCAACCGGTCCACTATTCCCCGGTATGTGTTATGCTGGCGATGCAGGGGCTAACAATGACGTCTACAATGGTCCTGTGAATTATGAGGATAATGATGGAGACGGATTAGTCAATGAGGACCATGTTGATGGAAAGGACGACGATGCTGATGGTCAGACCGACGAAGACTGGATGGGCGGTAACAGTGAGCCTGAGACCAAGTTTATCCAAGATATTACCGAAATGAACGACGATGATGGCGATGGAGCTTCAGATTTCAAATCCACCTTGACTTGGCACTCGTTCTCTGAACTGGTTCTATGGCCTTGGGGTCACTGCACTGACTGTGACAATCCAGATCAAGAATACCTTGAGTATCATGGAAATATTATGGGTGAAATGACAAATTATGCCCCCATGCAGTCATCTGATCTTTATCCGACTACAGGTGATTTCTGTGATTGGCACTACGGCGTTCACAATTCATATTGTTACACTATTGAGATTGGTAACGCCTTCCATGAGTTACCTGAGGATATCGCCCACATAGCAGTCCTCAACCTTGGAGTCCCATTTTACATGATTGAGATTGCAGATGACCCAAGATATCGGGCAATTGTTGGTATTGAAAATACAACCAGCACTCAGTGGATTGATACTCCTAGTGAGGTTTCTGTTCCGACCCGTGGTGAGATTCCTATCGGAATGTGCTTAGATTCAGCCTTCCCATTCACTCCTGATGTCAATCGTACTCATTTGATGTGGCGTTTGGTTGAACCTACTCGTCAGCAGGATGACTTCGGTCCAACAGAATGGATTGCAGTAAACTGGAAAATGTCGGCCTTTGATGAAACCGGTGAATCTTGTGTTCTTCTTGATGGCACGAATGGTACTCGCATAGTGTCTCATGTTCCGATACCGGATACTTCCGTGGGTAAGATACACTACAAGGCGATGCTGGGAACTATAAATGGAGCCTTCCCCTTCACTTATCCAAATTCTGATACTGCCAATTACTATGAATTATCATTGCCTTATCGGGCACCGTTTGGATCAGGTGTTTTTGCTCTATTGATGTTTACCTTCATCGCTACAATGGTCTGGGGTGGCTTAGGTTACACCTTGAGGGCTATGTTTGATGATGAACGCGGTGTGATTGGCCTGCCTCCTGAATTTGTAACCGAGGAGGATGTTTGATGCAATCCGGAGGTTCTGATGAGTTCAGCGGACGCCTTGGCCTGATTTTCGCTACCATTGGCGCTGCGATAGGAACTGGAAACATTTGGCGCTTCCCAAGAATGGTCGGTGCCAATGGTGGAGGTTCATTCCTTGTTCCATGGGTGATTTTCCTATTCCTTTGGTCAGTTCCACTGATTATTGCTGAATTTGCCCTAGGTAAGCGCAGTAGAACTGGAACTGTTGGTACTTTCCGAATTTTTGCAGGAAAGCGATTTGCTTGGATGGGTCTGTGGACAGCTTGGATTTCAACAGCTATTGGTTTCTATTATGCTGTTGTTACAGGATGGTGTCTGAATTACTTCCAGGCAGCGATTCGCGGTGGCCTGTCAGGCGATGTTGATACTGTCGAGGTTTGGAATTCATTCCTTCAAGCACCCGAGCAAGTAATTTTCTTCCAAGCAATTGCAGTAATCATCACCTTGCTAGCAATTTGGAATGGTGCAAAGGCGATTGAGAAGGTCAATGTATTCTTGATGGTCTCACTATTCGTTCTATTATTCGCGGCTTTATTCCTCGCCTTTGTCATGGACCTTGATGATGGCAGCCTTGATGGATTTGTCTACATGTTCAGTATCCAGCCAGAGTATTTGGCTCAACCAGAGACTTGGATCAACGGTTTATCTCAATCAGCTTGGTCTTGTTCTGCTGGAATGGGTATGGCAATCACTTACTCAGTTTACATGCGTAAGGATGAGGATACAACCCTCAATGCTGCGACAATGTGTCTTGCAAACAACAGCATCTCAATTATTGCAGGATTGACAGTTATGATGGCTGTATTCGCAGTTGTCGATGACCCGCTTAGCGCAGTTAGTGGAGGTAGCAGCGCAATCACTTTCCTCGTTTTACCAGAGGTTTTCGCTCAAGCACCTGGAGGCCCTGTTGTTCAATTGGCTATGGTTACAATGTTCTTCCTAGCCCTTTCTTTTGCCGCTCTAACTTCGATGATATCTACTGTTGAACTCTGTGTTCGCAACTTCGTTGACCACGGAATCGAGAGACCTCAGGCTGTTGGATTCACTACGATTGCAATTTTCTTCTTCGGTCTGCCCAGCGCCATGTTGTGGATTCGCATGGACCCAGGCACGGGGGTTGCCTTCCCACAATTCCTAGAGGTTCAAGACCACATTTGGGGCTACGGACTGATGTTCAGTGGATTGTTCATTGCATACTCAATTTGGAAGTACGGATGGAACCGCTACCGTGTTTGGCAAGAAGACAATGGAGAGAAAGGCTTCGACTTCCGTGACTACCTTGACCATGGGGTGTCTTCTTTCCGAGATGATTTCATCAACACAGGTGACAATGATTGGTGGATTGGAAAGTGGTGGGATTACATCATGTATCTTGGATTCCCATTGATGTTCGGTGTACTGATGCTATCTTACTTTGGTGACCTTCTGACGAATGTTCATGATCCATGGAACCCATCAAACCCGCATGGAATCTCCATCATCTTACTGTTCTGGGGAGTTACTGCTGGTCTATTCATGGGTATGAACAAATATATCTTGGTTAACCGTGTAACCTCTGTCAATGGTTCCCTATGGCCACCGAATTGGGACTTAGAACCACGCCCACTCTATCGAAATGTGCCTGACGGCGCTGATGCGCCAATCGATACCCTTCCGGGTGGAGAGGACCCATACATCGTTCAGGTTGGTGATTCGTTACCTCCAACTTTTGTTGACGATTATGGTGACACTCGAGGTCACTCGGCTGCGTCTCTTGAAGCGGAACTCGCGTGAGGGAACCGAGTGCTGGTCAGCGAGGATTATCCTTGGTCCAAACTCATCCGAGAATACGTGATGTATTGCGCAGTCGGTTGCATAAACGTCGCAGTCTTCTTCGTTCTCTATTATTTTCTGTATCAAGCACAAATTTCTGAAGAATTCCCAGCAGCCTCGGCTTGGGCAATATCTTACTTCCTCAGTTCGGTACTAGCACACTATTTGCATAGATGGCTAACCTTTGAGTCCCTCACTGGCTACAAGAAAAGTCTAGTCGTTATGATGGCAATTTATACTGTTCTTCTATTGATTTCTACCGCCTCCACCGCTTACTTTGCTGACATACACGGATTCAATCACTACTATTCGTGGGCCGCTAACACTGCGGCTTTCGGATTTGTTGCCTTCTTAGCTCTCAGGATATTCGCATTCCCTCTATCCCACGGCCGGATTACTCGCTCAGAAAGGCTTGCTGAGTTCAAAGAGCGGCGTAGGGCTTGAAGAACAAATGGCCGCCCCTTTCCCTTCGTGACTCAGGGAGTACGTGGTACGCGCGACTTCTACCCCGAAGATATGCGCGTGCGAAATTGGCTATTCGAGCGCTTCCATTCGGCGGCTCGAGCGCACGGATTCGAGGAGTATGATGCTCCCGTTCTTGAGACAGAAGAACTCTACACGCGCAAGGCCGGCGAGGAAATTACTCAACAACTCTACAATTTCGAGGACAAGGGCGGGCGCAAGGTGGCTTTGCGCCCAGAAATGACTCCTTCATTGGCAAGGATGGTAATGGCAAGAGCTGGTGCTCTGGCTCTACCAATCAAATGGTATTCGATTCCCCAATGTTGGCGCTACGAGAGAACACAGCGTGGTCGAGGTCGTGAACACTACCAGTGGAATGTTGACATCTGGGGAATGGATGGAGTTGAGGCCGATGCAGAACTTCTCTCAGTTCTTGTTCAGTTCTTCCAAAGCGTCGGCTTAGGTTCAGCCGATCTGGTGATTCGAGTTAGCAGTCGCAAGGTGTTAGAGGAGGTCTTAGGCTCACTTGGGATTTCAGGTGATGCCTTTGCTCAAACTTGCATTATTGTCGACAAAATGGACAAATTACCTGCCGAGACAATCGAGGCGCAGTTGTCTGAATTAGGCCTCGATTCTTCTTCAATCTCAACTATTCAATCGGTTTTGAGTATCAATGATTTATCCAGCCTTAGCTCTGCTTTGGGTGGTGACAGTGCAGCAGTTGGTGAATTGAACGCATTGTTCGCTCTGACAGATGCCTATGGAATAAGTGACTGGATAGAGTTCGATGCTTCTGTTGTGCGTGGCCTTGCTTACTATACTGGACCTGTGTTTGAGGCCCATGACCGTGCAGGTGAATTGCGCGCAATTTGTGGCGGCGGGCGCTATGACAAGTTGATTGGAACACTTGGTGGAAAAGATCTGCCCGCTACCGGCTTTGGCTTCGGAGATATGGTGGTCATGGAATTACTAGCCGAGAAAGGCTTGGTTCCTGATTTGACGAATGGAGTTTCAGATGTCGTATTCGGTATGGGT
>DUIL01000082.1:0-2412 GCA_013330385.1 Candidatus Thalassarchaeaceae archaeon | reverse complement strand
CGAAGTGTCGACTTGGTGCTTGAGGATAAGCGCATGAAGTGGGTCTTCAAGCACGCCGAAAGGTGTGGGGCATCTCGATTGGTCATGGTCATGCCAGACGAATGGGCTGCGGGTAAAGTGCGAATCAAAGACCTCGGTACCGGTGAGGAATCAACCGTTGCAGCAAAGGACTTGTAGCACTGACTAGACTATTCTTTGCGTGGGCGTGAACCTGCTGCTACTGCTGCCATTGCTAGGGCTGCAACGCCTGCTGCTAGTCCGAATCCGGGTAGTGCGTCATCGACTGCTCCACCGATACCACCGCCACCACCGCCGCCGGTTCCAGGTTCAGTCATGTTGACAATAGGGAAGTTTGCCTCAACGGTGAAATTACTATCTGAATAATAGAATCGGAACCAACCTCCACACAGATAAAAGGAACAACCGAGAATGGGACCACTTGTGTATCCTGGCTTTGAGAATTCAACTTGCAAGGAAGGCTCTTCTCCTGATTTATTCCAAATCGTCATATTGTCAGAAACTGGAATTTCCCATCTTAGATTCTCATCTGCATCACTACCTCCAATTTGTGGAAATGAGTCCTTAGCAACCGGAGTGGTTCCCTTGAATAGAGTTAGAGTCAGGTCTTGACACTCTCTAGAATCATCACAATCTGTATGCTCAATCTGAAATTCCAAATCAATTACAATGCTTCCATTTGGATTAAGATACATATTATCCTTGAAGGTTTCACCAGATTGGATTCTACAAGTGAAATCGACATCTATTTGGTCACCATTTCCAGTCCATTCTTTCTCTCCATATCCTGTTGGTGAAGAACCATCTGAACCATTTCCATCAAAATGAGTCCAACACTGGTCTAGTTGCTCTGTCCCCCAAAAGTGCATGTGTGGGTTGTCAACCGAAGGTTGCTTTGGGTCATTTGCCTGAGCAGATGCTGGTGCCGCAGTTGAACTGAGGGCTAGAATCAGCACGAGGCCGAGTGCCTGCAACTTGCGTTGTGGCTGCATGTTCATCTCTCAAAGTGAGTCCGGTTTGAGCCTTTGCATGAATTGGGAGGTCAATCAAAGCGTTGTAAACCGCCGCCTTCGCTTGTTTTTCCCTTTCTTGCGATATTTAGAGCATCACCTAGCATATCTGCGCTCATCATCTCACGGTCAAGCCGTTCAGAGGCCACCCCAGTGATGATTGACATGACCTTGATAGTGTCTCCAAATGCAGGGTCTTGACGCGCTCCAAAGATGACGTTAGCATCCGGAGATAGCCTTGCAGTCATCAGGTCACAGACCTGGTTAGCCTGTTCTAGAGTCATGTATGGGCCACCCGTTACGTGAATCAGCGCACCGGTTGCCCCGTCAATTTCGATATCGAGTAGTGGATGATTCAGAGATTCGTGAACGACTTCTTCTGCCCCTTGGTCACTCTCACCATAGAGCATCATAGTAACGCCACCTCCCTTCATTATCGCTCGAACATCGGCGAAATCAAGGTTGATTAGACTTGGAAGGGTAATTGTCTCGACGATTCCCTTGACAATTTCAGCAATTAATTGATCCATTATCGAGAAAGCCTCGTCTAGAGGAAGGTTTGGCACATAGTGCAGTAATCTGTTGTTGTCTAGAACCAATACCGCATCAGCTGCAGTTCTCAGCAAGTCTAGTCCTTCGAGGGCGCGCTGCATACGCATACGTCGCTCAACAGAGAATGGAGTGGTAACGATTGCAACTACCAATGCACCCGAGCGCTTTGCTTCTTCTGCAACAATTGGCGCAATCCCAGTTCCGGTTCCGCCTCCAAGTCCTGCAGTAACGAATACTAGGTCGGCTCCCGATACGATTCGAGTAATGACATCGCGACCCGCTTCTGCACATCGTCGTCCAGTAATCGGGTCGCCACCTGCACCGAGACCACGAGTGATATGGCGGCCAACTAGCAATTTCTGCTGAGCCCTAGTGTGGTCGAGGTGCTGTTTGTCAGTATTGATTGCAACAGTGATTGCTCCTTCAACACCAATGTGAGTAATACGATTCATGGTGTTGTTTCCAGAACCACCACATCCACAAACTAGGATGCGAGGATCTGGCGGCCCGAAGGCTTCCAGTTCACGGTCTGTGAGAGCTGTTGGAATGCGTCCGCCAGACACTTGTGGAGAGTCTCCACTGATACCAGAAATCGAACCATCCCCCATCCTGTTTCCTCCATGCATCCCTTGGCGCTACGCCTTACATCGCCAAAGTGAATTTCTAGCCTTCTTAACCGTTGAGGGAGTAGTGAGGGTTCAAAGTGCGATTATCAGAGGCACGGAGTTCGGCCGTTCAACTGGAAAGCGAGATAAACAGGAGGTCGCCCGAACAGTCCGTACCGCGCTTAGCTCAGTTGGCTAGAGCACCTGACTGTAGACTGGAAACACAT
>DUIL01000193.1:4462-4644 GCA_013330385.1 Candidatus Thalassarchaeaceae archaeon | reverse complement strand
TCTCCACATATTTCATGTCATCACGTTTAAGGAAAACAAGTACTTTATCGCCCGCATTTAATATATCCACATCTGAGGGATTTAGAATTTGGATAATTCCGGAATCATCTTCTTTCTCAACCATGACAATTCTGCAACCTAGTTTTTTCTCCGCCTCCTGAATAGTACGCCCAATAAAATAG
>DUIL01000193.1:0-4286 GCA_013330385.1 Candidatus Thalassarchaeaceae archaeon | reverse complement strand
GTTTCATATCATCACGTTTAAGGAAAACAAGTACTTTATCACCCGCATTTAATGTATCTACATCTGAGGGAGTTTGAATATGGATAATTCCAGAATCATCTTCGTTCTCAATCATAACGATTCTACAACCTAATTTTTTCTCCGCCTCTTGAATAGTACGCCCAATAAAATAGGATTGATGACTGAGGTCGGCGGAAATCGAAATGATATCTGGGAGCTGCGGGATAACTTGGTAAGCACCAGGGACATTCATGTGGATTGACTTCAATATTGAAATGACAGTGACATGTCTCCTACTAACAGGACGCGTCAAACCTATTCTCTGAACGGCCTCAACAAGTGCTCTGTCTTTGAGAATTAATCCTGTTCGGGCAACGCCCTTATCCTTGGCTCGCATAGAAATGGCTATGTTCAGATTATCGTCCTTTAGAGCAGCTATTGCAACATCATACGTATCTATACTTAATTCCCTAAGGAGTTCTTCATCTTGAGGGTCACCATGAATCACATCTAGACGTTTACTATTGCCTGTAGGTGATCCTACCAACTCATTTGCGGAATCAAGATCGGGTTCTATTACAACAACTTCAGCCCCACTCTCCAAGTAGTGAGCCGCCAATTTCTTTCCGAATTTAGTAGCGCCGAATATAGCAACCAAAGGAGATTTAGGCCACTCTGGATCTTGAAGTCCAGAACCTGTTGTAATTGTTAGGAACTCTTCAGTGGATCGGGCTACAAAGCACAACATATCGCCTTCCTGAATTACTTCACTGCCACTAACCAAAATACCTTTATCATCACCCGACTTAATCCCATAAACAGAAGGGATATTGACTATCCATTGGTCTACTTCCCCTGTAGTTTTTCCAATTAAAGCTGAATTTGGCATTACTTCAGCGACAGCAATCCAAGCATTGTCACCGAGAGGTAGTATTTCTTCAACAGAGGGCGCTAGAAGACCTGCAGCTAACTGTTTGACAATATCATCAGAGGCACAAACAACATGATCGGCCCTAGTCCATCTTTCTAACGGACCTGCACCTCTATTTTTATCTAGTAAAGTAGGATCACGGATTGTAGCAATAGTTGTCAACCCTCGAGTAGCCCTATCACCAACTTGTTCGGAATAAACTCGCTTAGCAAAAGCACAACCTAGAAGATTGACCTCGTCGTTATTAGTACAGAGAACAACAATCTCTGCATCATTAATCCCGGCCCTCAATAATGAATCGCGAGAAAGAGCGTTTCCAGTAACCAGTAAACAATCAATTGATTGAGATTCGTTAATCGCTACAGGGTCAGGATCGATTAAAGCAACCTGTCTTTTTTCAGCACGAAGAGCCATGGCAACACCTCTTCCAACTTCACCGGCACCGGCAATGATGACTCGCATTGTACTAATTCCTTTAGACGGGGGATATAATAATGACTTCTTCATATGCCTCTTATTAATCAATGATGGACTGCTAGGCTTATCGCCGAGAGAAGTTTCATTCATCCTCAAATACTCTTTGGCCGCGTATTCTTTTTGTTGCGGCATCGGCGTGACGACTAGAACCCCTTACAGTTCTACGAAAGGCTTGCTTAGCAGATGGAGTTAGCCCACCCGCAAGCCAGTCGTGCTGAGATTTTGCCCAAAACAGAGGTATTGCTGGTGCAACTAATAGGAGTAAAAGAGGTTGAAACACCGCAAATACGGTGCCTAATATTAGTAATGCTCTTGCTAATGAAGAAGTGAAGAAAGTTAGGCCACGCTGATTTTCTACGATTTTCGAACCTTGCCACGCCGCTATCATAGCATGTCCGAGACAAGCGGTAATTGTTATGAGAAAAGCGACAAAGATGTTAATTGGCTCAAAACCTGTTACTTTATCCCATGTTTCAGGATCAAATAACCTAACGTTCAGATTGGCCGCACGCATCGACCCAATACCTAATCCAAGCGTCCAACCATAAGGGGCACTGGCTCGCAATCCTACAGTTCTTGGGCGACCTAGGAGGAATAATGTAAATGCAGATTCAGCCATGGCAATCAATAATGCAACAAAACTGACCTCGATGATGTTGAGATTCCCACTACGAATACTGATTAGAATCAAAGCATCTATTGCCGCAGCAGCAAAGGCACCTGAAATAATACCAATAACAAGAGATTTGAAAGCTCCTGAGAGATCGAAAAAACCTGTCATTCGGGCCATAGCTCCTTGCCAGCCGAAGTATATCCCAGCAAGCCCGATGGCAAACGCCAACTGCATTTGGAACATCGGAAGTGGCAGTACTGCCATGAACCTCCCAAGGCATGCATCATTTCAGTCCAACGGGTCAAATCTTAGCACAGTACATCGGATTTAGCCCCCTGCGCCCGATAACGTTCAAACCACACGTATAGCACCACACATCATGGCACTTGAGGGTCTGAAGCGCCGTATCCTCGGTTCGGTCGGTCTTCTCAAAGGCAAAAGAGAGGTTGACGAGGAAACTGTTCGTGAGTTATCTCGCACACTTAGACGGGCTCTTCTGGAGGCTGACTTCAATGTACGTCAAGCAAAGGAGCTCACAGAACGCATTGAAAGGCGTTTGATGGAAGAAGAACCACGCCCCGGTGTAAAACTCGAAACTCATGCAATGAATCTAATTTACACTGAATTAGTTCGATTACTGGGTCCTGCACGAGAAATTAGACCTCACAATGAAACCGTTCTGATGGTTGGTTTGTATGGTCAAGGTAAGACGACCACTACTGCAAAAATTGCTGAATGGTGGAGGAGGCATCACGGCGTAAAAGTGGCAGTGATAGAAGCGGACGTACATCGCCCGGGAGCCTATGCTCAACTACAACAATTGTTAGAGGATTCACCAGTCGAGGTTTACGGAGAACCTGATGAGAAAGATGCAGCAACTATTGTTCGCAACGGAATCAAGGCAGTAGGAACTGCGGACGTCCTGATTATCGATACCGCCGGACGAGATAGTCTCGATGAAGACTTGAGAGATGAACTTGTGAGGATTGCTGAAATTGCAAATGCTACAGAAAGATTCCTTGTAATTGATGCCCAAGTAGGGCAAGCCGCAGGACCTGTAGCACAAACATTCCACGATCTTGTAGGGGTTACTGGAACAATTGTCACTAAACTCGATGGAACTGCTCGAGGTGGTGGTGCCCTTAGTGCGGTAGCTACTACAGGCGCCCCCATTGTTTTCGTTGGAGAAGGAGAACGAGTTCAGGATCTTGAGAAGTTTGAATCTGACCGATTTATCTCTAGACTTTTAGGAATGGGCGACATCAAAGGTCTGATTGATTTAGCACCTGAAGATCTTGACCAAGAAGAAGCAATTCGATTGACTCAGCGCTTAATGTCAGGTAGATTCACCCTCACAGACATGTACACACAAATGGAAATGATGAGTAAAATAGGCACTGTTGACCGCATACTTTCACACCTTCCAGATGGTATGTTTGGGATGGGTTCAATGTCAGCTGGGCAAAAGAAACAGATGCAAGGTAACCTTGCTAAATATCGAGTAATCATGGACTCTATGACTCAAGAAGAAAAAGATGAGCCTCAAGTTCTCAAATCACAACGTATCAGACGTATTGCAAGAGGTTCAGGAACCTCAGAGAAAGATGTCAAAGAACTTCTGAACCAATGGAATCGAAGTAAGAAGATGATGAAGGGGATGAAGGGCGACAGGAAAATGCGCCGACAGATGCAGTCAATGATGGACGTAGACGATATCGACCTTGGCATGGGGTGATTGGATGAACCGGCGCTTCGCCATCATAGGCCATCTTGCACCAAGTTCCGGTAAACTAAATCTTAACGATCTTGCTGGAGATTCAGGGCGTATGGATGTTCTAATCCGAGCCGTCAATGCTACACTCTTCGTATCACATGGAATAAGAAGGGAAGCAGACATTACCTTGCATCTTTGTGGAGGCCCTGGACCTGATAGAAGAATCTGGTTCAATGGAGAGACTCTTGCGGGAGTTCGTCCCGATGAACGGTCAATAGGAGGGCAGATTAAGGCTATTCTGAAGCGCCCAGTGCCTCCAATCGATGTTTTTGATGAAGTTACACAGGGTATTTTCGATACAGGTGGAGATTTGTCAAACACATTGGCATCTTGGGAGCGCGAAGGTGTCACAATGTATGTTTTAGATGCTGGTGGAAATGATTTCGAATCCGTTGAAAATGCGCAAAAAGTGGGATTCATATTATCTGATCATCTCGCTTACGATGAGAAAGAAAAAGAATTGTTAGACTCATATCCTAAAATTAGTTTGG
>DUIL01000031.1:6657-6997 GCA_013330385.1 Candidatus Thalassarchaeaceae archaeon | reverse complement strand
TCAGCGAAATATAATGTGTATAATTTCAAATCGATATCATCTGAAGCCTCAAATTTAGTGACTTCTTGTAATTCAGAAGAATTCTGCGCGAAAAATAGCATAGATGGCGTCAACAACAGGGCTGTGACGAGAATTGTGAGGCTAACTCGCGTGCGACGGGTAATCGCCTTACTGCTCGCAATCATCAGCCTTCGGCTCTCGGAGGGGTGTTAAAGCGTTGCTTGGGTCCGAGCCGTTAGCGCATCAATTTCATACGCCCCCAAAAGGGGGCGTTGGAGCCGCTCGGTTCAAGATAGATTAGTTCTTCAGAGGGGGTGCAGGGGTACCCGAGCTGGTCAAA
>DUIL01000031.1:0-6330 GCA_013330385.1 Candidatus Thalassarchaeaceae archaeon | reverse complement strand
CCGGACTTAAGCTCCGGTGCTTAGTGCTTCGTGGGTTCAAATCCCACCCCCTGCACCAACAAAAATTAAGTGTTACAGTAGGAATTACAGAGGGTAGTCTTTCTTTATTCTAGACATAGAACATCCAAATTTCCCGTCAAAGCCTTTGACGTTCAATTTGGTCAAACGTACACTTGCCGCCACTGCTTCCGGAGGACACAGGACTTCGTCAAGAAGGCGAGACGCCATCGTCTCTAGAAGTCCGGTTCTATCACCTTTGGTGGTCCTCTCAATTGCAGCATGCAGGTACTCATAATCTAATACCGATTCTATTGTATCAGAAGTTGGAGCTTCGGTGCCTTCAAGCCAAACATGAACATCAAACCGTATGTCTTGCATTGAGCCTATCTCGTGCTCATGGATACCTATGTCCATTTCGCGTACTACCCCTTCAAGGAATAGACACGTGATACCGTTGTTTGAATTCTCAAAAAAACTCTGAATCGCCGAAATTTCTGATTCCATTAAGCATCCTCCGTTTCAAAAATCACATCGCGACTTCTAGCGAGAAATCGCTCACCGGCGTCGACAAAGAGGATTTGTCCCGTTACTGCTCTAGCACCTATTAGATACACCACAGCATCAGCAATGTCCTCAGGCTTAGGACCATACCCGAGTGGACTTTCAATTTGAGCGCGGTCAAACCCTTCTTGAGTTTGTTCCGAACTAGGAAGTGTGTGTCCTGGAGCAACTGCATTAACTCGTACACGAGGGGAAAGGCCTCTGGCTAGAGTTTCAGTAAGTCCCGCCAAAGCATACTTTGAGACCGAATAGGATAGATAATCTGGATTCGGTTGGGCTATTTTTTGATCAAGAATATTGACTACTGTTGCCTGTTTGCCCTCTGGTAATTGATTGATTAGTCCTTGAATCAATAACATTGGAGCTCTGGCATTCACATCCATGTGATGATTCCAGGATTCTTGGCTGAAACTCTCAATATCATCAAATTGGAATATGGACGCATTATTTACAACACAGGAAACTGGACCTAATTCATCACCAACTCGTGAGATTAGAGAAGATGCATGATTGGCATCTGACAAATCAGCCTGAATTGAACATGCTCTGCCACCTTTGGATTGGATTAGATTAACTAGAGCATCAGCCTCATCTGATGCTGAATTATGGTGAACTGCAACCGAGTAACCCATTTCCGCTAGGTGAAGACAAATAGCACGACCTATTCTCTTAGAACCGCCGGTAACTAAGGCGGTACTGCGAACCATAGAATCATTGGGCATAGACACGTATATTTCAACTCGGTCGCTTAGACCTCACTAATAGCCACAATGAGAACGATTAACGGTAAATGTCCAGTCCTCTGTCATCATGGGTGCTAGGCTGCCACAGGCTGATGGTCGTCGAAAGCCTGACAATGGTTGTAATGGCTCTACTCAAATGAATTCTAAAGAGCGACGAAAAGCAGAACGCAAGAGACTACCACCTTGGTTCAAAACATCCCTCCCAACAGGAGTCTCACAAATACGCTATAATGAGACAAAAGTGAATGTTTTCGAACATGGACTACATACTGTTTGTGAAGAAGCTAGATGCCCTAATATTCACGATTGCTGGGGCCGCGGCACTGCAACATTCATGATTGCCGGAGATATCTGCACAAGAGGTTGTAGATTCTGTGCAATTAATACACAAAAAAACCCACCTGCTCTGAATCCCAACGAACCCGAGGAATTGGCTGAAGCAGTAGTCAGAATGGGAGTTTCACATGCTGTAATCACAGTTGTCAATAGAGATGATTTACCAGATGGCGGAGCGAATCACTACAAGAATTGTATTTTAGCAGTTCACGAAAAAGCGCCCGAAATTGGCTTGGAATTACTCTGCTCGGATCTAGACGGAAAACTAAACTCTCTAGAATATCTACTACATGACCTACCATTGCAGGTATTTGCCCACAATGTAGAGTGTGTTCCGCGATTAGATTCAATTGTTAGAGATAAAAGAGCCTCATTTGACCAATCTTTGAAAATTCTAAGGGAAGCGAGGCGATTGCGCCCTGATATTAGAATTAAATCTAGTATCATGGTAGGGGTTGGTGAAACTGATGAGGAGGTAGTTGATGCTATGAGATTATTGAAAGACGCTGGAGTCGACATCATAACTCTCGGGCAATACTTACAACCTAGTTGGAAACACCTAGCAGTGGATAGATTCCCAGATCCTACAATATTTGCAGAATGGGATCAAGCGGCTAGAGAACTAGGTTTCTTAGCTGTCGCTAGTGGGCCACTAGTGCGCTCATCATATAGAGCGGGTTTACTATTTGATGAATCACAAGGAGGGGAACCAGTGGTTACTCGTGATTCGACAGGATCTGCAATCAGCCACTTAAATCCAAGTGAACATTTACTGAATAACGAACATGAAACAATATGAATGAGTAATAGGTGATAGTAACATGGCGGAGAAGAAGAAGCGAGGAACGTTGCAGATTCCAAATGCTCCATTTCGTCCAGGAGACAAGGCTCACTTCGACACATGGGAATATGAGCCTGGCGATTTATCCCGACCTGATCCCGCCAATTGTTCGGCAGCAGAAACTAATGAGCACGCATTCGGACTTGTCCGTGTTCTCGACTTTGACGGTAATGCAAGTGGGGAATGGGATCCAAAAATATCAGCAGATGAAATGATAGAAGGACTTGAACACATGGTCAGAATGCGTATTTTTGACGAGCGGATGATGAAGTTACAGCGTACTGGAAAGCTTTCATTCTACATGCGTTCATTTGGCGAAGAAGCGGTAGCAATAGCTCAAACAATGGCTCTAGAAACTCAGGATTGGGTTTTTCCCACCTACAGACAGCCTGGCGCTCAATTCGTTCGAGGACGCGATATGGTGAGTATGATTTGCCATTGCCTAGGTAATGTTGAAGATAATGTCAAAGGACGGCAAATGCCGGTACATTACACCTACAAAGAAGGTCGCTACATCTCTGTTTCAAGCCCTGTTGGTACACAATTCAGTCAAAGTGTAGGGGTCGCTATGGCGTCTCAATACAAAGGGTTGGATGAGTGTTGCATTACATGGATAGGTGATGGATCTAGTTCAGAAGGAGATTACCACTACGCAATTAACTTCGCTTCGGTTTTCAAACCACCCGTTATACTCAATGTTGTAAATAATCAGTGGGCGATATCAACGCACACAAACTTAGCCAGCGGAAATCCAACATTTGCGGCGAGAGGTTTAGCATACAACCTCCCTAGTTTCCGCGTTGATGGAAATGACTTTCTCGCACTCTATTCAGTGACAAAGTGGGCACGAGAACGCGCATCTAGTGGAGCCGGGGCTACGCACATCGAGGTTCTGACATATAGAGCCGGAGCACACTCATCAAGCGACGACCCCTCAAGATACAGACCTAAAGAGGAACAAGACGCATGGCCTGGTGGCGACCCAATCGAAAGATTAGTTGGCCACTTAATCGCAATAGGCGAATGGAGTGAAGAAAAACAGGAAGAACTCGAAACTCGTATTGATTCCGAAGTAATGGTGGCCTACAAAGAGGCTGTCAAATATGGTGACTTGGACAATGGACCACATCCCTCAAATGACTCAATATTCACAGAAGTATACGAAGAAGTCCCTTGGCACCTACAGGAACAATGGGATGAAATGAAGAAATTTAGTGGTGATTAAGATGACTGAAATGAACATGGTTCAAGCAGTCAACTCAGCACTTGACAATATGCTTGAGAAGGATGAGAATGTTTTGTTCTTTGGAGAAGATGCGGGTTACTTCGGCGGAGTTTTCAGAACCACTGATGGACTTCAAGAGAAGTTTGGCAGCCACCGAGTATTCGATACACCATTATCGGAAGGAGGGATTGCAGCGATTGCATTTGGAATGGGAATCAACGGACTGCGCCCCGTAGCAGAAATCCAATTTGCAGACTACATATTCCCTGCATACGACCAGATTGTCAATGAAATCGCCAAAGTAAGACACAGATCAGGGGGCGAATACTGGTGCCCTCTCACAATCCGAACTCCAGCAGGAGGAGGTATTCGAGGAGGCCATCACCATTCACAGAGTCCTGAGTCTCAATTTACACATACGGCGGGTCTCAAAATTGTCTACTCATCAACACCCTACAATGCCAAGGGCTTGCTAATATCAGCCATAGAATGCAACGACCCTGTCATCGTCTTTGAACCGAAAAGATGCTACAGAGGTCCGTTCTATGGAGATCCACACAATGTTCCTACTTGGAAGAATCATCCTGAGGCTGAAGTGCCCGAATCGCATTACAGAGTGCCAATTGGAGAAGCTAGATTAGCCATGGAGGGAACTGAATGTACGGTGATTTCTTGGGGCGCAATGGTACATGTCAGCGAACAAGCCATCAAGGAATCCGGAATAAGTTGCGACCTCATTGATTTGCAAACCTTGGTTCCTTGGGATAGAGATTCTATTGTCAAATCAATTGAAAAAACCGGAAGATGTGTAATTGTACATGAAGCGCCGAAGACAAGTGGATTCGGGGCAGAAATGTCGGCTAGTATTCAAGAAAGATGCTTCTATCACCTCGAAGCACCTATTGAGAGAGTCACGGGGTGGGATACGCCATTCCCACACACAACCGAATGGGACTATATGCCCAGCCCGGCTAGAATTATGGATGCAATAAAGAAAACAATGGAGGGATAAGAATGTCAAATCAAGTATTCAAACTACCAGATATAGGAGAAGGAGTAGTAGAAGGAGAAGTTGTGACATGGCACGTATCTGTTGGAGATACGATCTCGGAAGATGATCCCCTCGTTGATATTATGACCGATAAGGCAACAGTTACGATTCCATCACCATATAATGGTAAGATTGCTATAATGCATGGTGGAGTTGGAGATATGATTGCTGTTGGTTCGGCATTAGTAGAATTTGGTGAAAGTGATTCCGTCGAACCTCCTGCAGAAAGCTCCATAGAGAAATCACCTCCTAAAGAAGAGAAAATAAAGAAAGTAGTTGTCGAAGCAAAACCTGAACCTATTGCAACAGTTCCAAAAATCGAAACTATAGCACCACTACCTCCAGTAGCTAAAGCAACTGCAACAGAAGGAAGAAAGGGAGGCAAGGCACTAGCAAGCCCGGCAGTAAGGAGAAGAGCAAGAGAGGCTGGCGTTGAACTCTCATCAGTCCGCGGTAGTGGACCGGCTGGACGCATCCGTCATGCTGATCTAGATGCTTATATTGCTGCAGGAGGCATGGTGCAAGGAGCAGCTCCAGTTGCCTATACAACACGTAGAACTGATGTTGAAGAAATCAAGGTAGTAGGACTACGTCGAAAAATTGCTGAGCAGATGACTATCTCGAAGCGACATATACCACACTTCTCCTACTTTGAGGAAATTGATGTTACTGAACTCGAAGAGTTACGACAAATGTTGAACTCAAGTCGGGATGAAAATCAACCAAAGTTGACCTATCTTCCATTTATCATGTTGGCTCTTGCCAAATTAATGCCGAATCACCCTGAATGTAATGGACACTATGATGAAGCAAATGGTCTATTTCGGCAATATGGAGCACTTAACATTGGAATTGCGACTCAGACAGATAGAGGTTTATTCGTACCTGTAGTCAAGCACGCTGAAGCCATGGATGTCTGGCAAGTAGCCGCTGAGATGCAGAGAGTATCAGGCGCGGCTAAAAATGGAACTTCAAGCCTAGATGATTTGACAGGATCTACATTTACTATCACCAGCTTAGGAAGAGATGGTGGTCTTGGTGCTACCCCTATCATAAACCACCCTGAAGTCTCTATACTTGGAATTCACAAGGCTCGAGAAATGCCGGTAGTTCACAAGGGAGAGGTGGTAGTTCGTAGAATCATGAATGTCTCTAGTTCATTCGACCATAGAATAGTAGATGGGGCCAATGGGGCTGCACTAATTCAGTCACTGAAACGTATGCTAGAGTACCCTGCTCTAATTTTCATGTGAGGCGAGATTATGACGGATACGCGAAAATGTCAGGTGCTTGTAGTAGGAGCTGGCCCCGGCGGCTATGTTGCCGCAATCCGCAGTGCTCAACTAGGACTCGATACCATCATCGTTGAAGCGGATAAAGCAGGAGGTACATGCCTAATCAGGGGGTGTATACCTAGCAAAGCAATAATCCATGCTGCAGATAGATTCGAAGCATTACAGAAACATTCCAATGATGGCGGTCATATGGGGATTACAGTGGATACCAAACCAGAAATTGACATGCAAGCATTGGTGGGGTGGAAAGACTCTATTGTTACCCGTCTCAACAAAGG
>DUIL01000130.1:265-5108 GCA_013330385.1 Candidatus Thalassarchaeaceae archaeon | reverse complement strand
CCAAGTAAGCATGAACAAACTAAGTGCGCCCCTAGAAATATTGGAGGTCAGCATAAGATTAGGGTCACCTGGAATACTGAATTTATCAGCATTGAAAGCTAATGCTAGAGAAGTAAACAAAGTTAGAATCATCAAAATATTGCCTTTTTTGGAGTCTACTGCCTTACCCCACGAATATATCGTTAGGGCCAGGATACCAATAGCAATTATTGGAGCACCATAGAACTCGTGAGCAGCGAGGCTTGTCCCATCAATTTCAGCTGTCAGAAGAAGCCAAGTCAATCCAAGAAAGGCTACTGCACCATACCACGGTATTGCGCGTGCAACCCTCGTACGTACGCGGGTGTCAGAGAACATTGCCATTATGGCAATCTCTTCCTCATCTGCCGACAATAACCATGGGGTGAGGAAGAGAAGCATTCCGGCTACTGCTTGAATCAGAGTTGCCGTCCATGTCCAACTAGCAAATAACATCAAGAATACTCCACCAAATACCCATTGAACAGGAGGATTTTCTGTGTCGCCACGAACTAGAAGAAGCATCAAAGAGAAACCAACTAGAGTTACTGAAGTTGATTCTATCCAGATACCAACTGCAACAGAACCTGCGAGGAGTGCAGCTGCTAAAGTGAAATTATTCTCTAACATGGATGTTTGACCTGCTGAAATCATGGCCTGCTTCTGTTGACATGCCACCCACCATACAGCCGCAATTGAAAAAATTAGAATTAGAATCGTGTAACTAAGCACCTCAAGGCCTATTGCACCTTCACCAAATAATTCGAAGATGCGGATGTAAGGGTCATTCGAAGCCTGACCATCTTCATTGCCAACAAAGGAATGTACGGAAGCCCATACTCCATTGGCACGAGTAACGAGGGTCGCATGGATTGCTAGAGCACCAGACAACATTCCAATAGCGGGAGATGCTGTAATTGCTCCAGAACTTCGGGAATCTGTTCGTGCGCGCGCATGCACAATCATTAGCAGAGCGAACCAAGGTAAGATGGACGCAGTCTCGACAGGATCCCAGGCCCAATATCCACCCCAGTCGAGAACTGTGTAGGCCCAAAGACCTCCTAGTCCGATTCCAATTATGCCAACAAGGAAGCCTGCTCTAGCCCAGTGTAATTGGGCCTTGTGAACCGAGGCTGCATCGCGCCCTTCAATGAGTCCGGCTAGAGAGACACAAGCCACAGCAATGCAGAGGGAGTAAAATGAGAAGACGATCGGAGGATGGATTACCATCAAATTTGTTTGAAGAAGTGGATGTAATATTCCAACAGCACCTGTAGATTCTGCAAATGGTTGGAGTAGCCAAGAAATTGCGAGAACTACAGCAGTAGTAGAATGCATCAAACGAACTTGAAGTAAATTTGATTCTGTGTTATCAAACATAAACCAACCAATGACTCCTAACAATGCAGCCCACAGAAGCAGAGGGCCAGCCCTACCTCCCCAAACTGCAGAAATGCGGTACAACAAGGGAAGATCGCCCCCCCCATATCTAGAGACTAAATCTAGACTATCGGCATCGACTACAAAAGCCCAAATCAAGAACATTAAGGGAAAAATCTGCGCCACTAATGTGACATGTCTGAACAACAATTTGTCTGCAGGAATTTTGCCCAAAGACCACAATAGACTGACTGTAATTGCAAGTCCTGTCAGAATATTTCCCAAAAGGGGTAGAATGGAATCACCATCCGTAGTACTTGGCTCGTGAGTATCCGAAAGACAGCATGGCTGGAATTATCTTCTTTCCATAGAGACTCGGCCTTCGCATGAGTATTCTCAGACAAACGGCCAATTTACCATGTGGACCCATGTTACTCATTTCATCAGGGAAGCATTGGGCCATCAATGACATGTCGTCATCTGACAATTCAAAGAGGGCTGATTTACCCTTGAGGATTTTTCCATAAGGAGGAAACTCGTCAGTCCAGAGTTTTTGGTATCTAGCCATCTTTTCAGCGCTAAAATCTCCTTCTGAAATTTGCTCCGAGGCCACCTTAGCAGCGAAGGTGGCCGACTTCAAAGCTAGATGTGAGCCACCCTCAAAGAGAGGTGAAGTGAAGCCTGCAGCATCACCGACCAACATCAATCCATCATCATAGGTAAATTCGTAAGGCCCTGAGATTGGAATTGTACCTCCAAAGGCGGGATTGCCTTTCTCTTTCCATGGAGGTGCAACCTGTTGCAGATTCTTGAATTCTGTATCTTCAATGAATTCATCGAGTGCTTTCTTGGCTCGGCTTTTGTCTTCTGTAACTAAACCAACATTAGCGCGGCCATCAGACTTAGGGATCATCCAAAGATATCCTTTGTCTACATACTGTGGCCAGATGTAAAAGTCTAGATAATCATCGTTTGGAACCTCAAGCATTTCGTACTGCATTCCCGCAATGACCTTGCCTCGGGGATTCAAATCAAGAATTCTAGAACAAGCGCCCGCAACACCTGAAGCATCAATGACGACCTTGGCCTGAATCGGAAATTGGTCGCCATTTCCTTCACACAACCAACCTGTGAACTGGTCGCCATCATACTGCTTTTCCATACTACGCAATTTGTGAGAAAGGTGTACTTGAACCCCTTCGGAGGCCGCTTCTTCAGCAATCCAACGCTCGAAAAGATGCTTCTCAAGGACATATCCCTCTTCTGTCAATTTTTTCGCAGTACCATCTGGAAATATGACTCTAATGCCATGGACTCTTTTACTAATCACATGTGGAGGTAATTCGAGATTCAAATTATCACAGGCGACATCAGAAATACATTCGCCGCAATGAACTGGAGTTCCAATTGCTGGATGATCTTCAATTAGAATGACATCCAAGCCTGCTCGGGCACTGTGTAGAGCAGCGTTTCCACCACCCGGTCCAGCACCAACTACGAGCACATCACAAGACGTGATTCCCTCTGCCACGATGCTATGCGTCATTAAGTAGGCCATGAATCCGTCGCTCCGCTATCTACGATAGCGTGGGGAACATATTGAACGATGAATCGCCACGCGCAATATATGTCGAGGCGTAGCCTAGGTCGGTTTCTCAAGGTCTTGGAGGGTTCTGGCGAACTGCTTCACATCAATGAACCAATCGACTGCGCCCTTGAAGCGGGATGTATCGCTGACAAATTGGTCAAACGCGGAGGTCCTGCTGTAATCTTTGAACAACCCCGACTGGCTGACGGCTCGATTAGTCAATTCCCATTAGCGATGAATCTCTTTGGAACAAGGCAGCGAACCAATGTCGCACTCGGGGTTGAGGAGCCTAGTGAAATTGGTCAGCGAATGGTCGGACTGATGAAACCCGACATTGGTTCTATTCTTCGAGCACCATGGAAAGGTCTAGGCTTGGCACTACAAGGTATGTCGATGGCACCCAAGAAAGTAGGTAGAGGTGCTTGCCAACAAGTTGTGATGGCTGAACCGGATATGACTCGTTTACCCATTCCTACAACATGGCCGAATGATGGAGGACCATTCATCACTCTACCATTGGTAATCACTGCCGACCCATCTACTGGTGTTCACAACATGGGAATGTATCGAGCTCAAGTATTCGGGCCAAAGGAAGTTGGATTACACTGGCAGCGACATAAGCATGGTGCAGAACATGCAGCAGAAGCAGGTGATGGCAGGATGCCTGTTGCAATTTGCATGGGTGGACCTCCTGAGTTGATTTTCTCAGCCATGTCACCTCTACCAGACAATCTCTCTGAATATGAATTTGCAGGACTGTTAGGTGGAAAGCGACTGCGACTAAGCAAATGTAGAACCAATGACTTGTGGGTGCCCGCCGAGGTAGATTTTGTCATTGAAGGATATATGATCCCAGGAGAAACAAGAACAGAAGGCCCATTTGGAGACCATTTCGGATATTATTCTCTAGCAGATGAATATCCAGTAATGCACGTTACCGCAATAACTCACAGGAAAAATGCAGTATTACCAGCAACTATCGTTGGTTTACCTCCAATGGAAGATGGTTACCTCGGCGAGGCCGTAGGTGATGCTTTCAGACCCGTACTCCAATTCCAACACCGAGATGTAGTCGATTTGTTCTTACCGCTTGAGACTGGATTTCACAATCTAGCTATTGTTTCAAGTAAACAAAACTATCCAAGACAGGCTCGTAAGACTGCATTAGGGCTCTTAGGAGCAGGTCAGATGATGTTCCTGAAGTCAATTGTGGCTGCAGATCAAAATCACTCTGTGAAAGATTTGGAGGCACTTCTAGACGCTCTTGATTCCAAAGTCCACATTGAGCATGATATCCAGGTACTTGAGGGGCAAGTGGCTGACACCCTAGCACACGATTCTCCTTGGGCGAACATACATTCGAAGATTATCATCGATGCATCGACCCCGACCAAAGACGACCCTATGTTTGGATTAGAACTCAATTCAGGACCCGGTGAATTATTTGCTGAAAAGGTAAGCCTAGTTGATGGAGTGAGTTCAGTCAGAATGTTGCGTCCTTCGATTATGGTAGTCACCACTCACATTCAGGGAGGTCCTCGTCCTGAGGCTTCGATGGAGAGTGTCAACGAGGAGGCTGCGGCTGCACAACGCGCGCATATAGCAAAATTACGTGATGAGATTTGGTCACTTGATGGAGGCGAAAACCTACGCTGGTTATTCATCACTGATGATGATGCGGACTTATCTGATGAGGATTGGAAGAGACGATTATTGTGGCAGTTATTCTGTAGATTCGATGTTGCTCGGGACCTCCATTTCGATGAGGACCGGAGCCGCCTCGCTTGGGATGCCACTGCACCTATTCCATCCAACAATGGACCGCTTCCGGTTAGACGTTGGCCTGCTGTGACGCTT
>DUIL01000130.1:0-121 GCA_013330385.1 Candidatus Thalassarchaeaceae archaeon | reverse complement strand
CACTGATGATGATGCGGACTTATCAGATGAGGATTGGAAGAGACGATTATTGTGGCAGTTATTCTGTAGATTCGATGTTGCTCGGGACCTACATTTCGATGATGAGAAAACTCGCCTCGCT
>DUIL01000164.1:4657-10542 GCA_013330385.1 Candidatus Thalassarchaeaceae archaeon | reverse complement strand
AGTTGAATGTAGATTTGACAAAGTAGCTCCTTCATCCCAACAGTGTGGACAATCTGTATCCAAAAATGAGATTAGAATCATTCTATCGTCATATGCCTCTGTTAATCGAAAACTTTCCCATTCAGCACCTGAATAGGCATTCTCAATGAAATCCGGAGCAATCTCCCCTTCTAGAGGTCCGACTTTTACTGGAGGGCTAACAATAATTGCAGCTAAGCCCACTATTGTTACAACGCCTAATGTGGCTAGTAAAGCAATAACTCGAACATCCTCATCTTTACCTTTCGGCTCACTCATCCTACGTCTCCGAGACATGTTAACAGGTGCTTCGAATCTCTCATTCACTTTCAGCCGTTCGGCTAACGGTTCCCGCGCTGCCGAAGGCTCAGGCGAGCGTGAGGCTTCATTTTCACCTTCACATTAGGCCTGTCTATATTGATTGATATGTGTGGCCACGTTTCGTCGCTGACTTGGAGGTAACAAACATGCCAAAGACAACAACCAAAGAAGAACAGCCTGAGAATGAACAGAACACCACCCTCGTTGGGTGGGCTAGGCAGAGTCGTGCCGGTGGAGCACTGAAAATCAGTATCCATTCCGATGCGATAAGCAACTGTCACACATATACAACAGCGGATGGTACAGCTTACATCCCGCTTGTAATCAGTATGGCTGCTCTACGCCGAGTTTTAGCCGGCGAGCAGAGCGTCACAACAGTAAGCCAGTTCTCTGAGAACTGATACAGAACCCGCCTCCTGCCGAGTGCCTCAGCGATTCATTCATTTGGCCTCGGTGGGGGCACCACCTTGTGTCCGTTGACGAGCGTGACGATGAAGTCATCTTTTGGGAGCGCTTCTTCGAACGTTTACAACCCGTTAGAGAGGCGGGAAAAAAGGTCCTTACAGCCATAGATTATTCCCCAGTTGGTGATACTGTTGATTACTTTGATCAGATGCTCAATACAGCCTCTAAGCGTGGCCATGCAATAGCTCAGAGGATGGCGGAATTCTGGTATACGGCAATACTCAGGAGTCCAGCAATTATCACTGCATTCGTTCTACTTGTAACGGCATATTTCGCTCAATATTCTGTTGAATTCGAACATCAAATTGATGGAGATGTGGAGGTTTATCTTCCTGATGATGCCGAATCAACTGATTTACTAAAACAGGTACGGACACAATGGTCTACTGACATAATGATACTCTATTTTCAAACCGACAATGCAATTGATAGACAATGTTCTGCAGGGGAATCTCCCCCTAATTGCAGAGGGACAGAGAATATTACTGATGTGAATATACTCCAACAAATGTCTTGGTTAGAAAGTGATGATCTGAATAGAGGGCTTGGTGGTTATCAATCTGGATTGGACGAGTTCAAGGATGACCGAGGGGGGTTTGATGGAGTCGTTTGGGTCCTATCTCCTTCTCAGATAATTAAGGAAACTAACTCCTCCACTTATCGATTCACTTGTGCTTTTGAGAAGTATGGTTTGCCTACTGGAACTAGAGATGAATGCAACGCTGCTCAATTGAATCCGTATGAGGGCTATTCGATACCCGATGACCAAGACCGAGTTGACAACTTAGTTTCTCAAACGGAAGCGCTCCTTTCCTCTTTCGTAATGGATACTCAAGATCATCCTTTATTGGATGAAAATGGGGATGGCGATTACAATAATGATGGCGATGGAATTTGGGATACAGGGGTTGTAATTCTCGGCCTTAAATTCGATATGGAGGGGACGGATCAAAAAATATCTCGGCCCGACCCTAAGGATTCGAATAATCCTCCTATCCAGGATCACAAGGCATTCATTGAATATGCCGAGACCCTCATCTTTGAGAAGTCAGACCCCGGGACTTGTGAATTATGTTATCGTACATATTCCGAACTTATGTCGTCCTCAATAAGTACTGAAGTTCACTCAATGTGTACTAAGAAAAATTCTAATGACCCAAGGAGTGAATGTAGTACTCCATATTCTGATTTGTTAAAGACAGCCAAGGATACTGCTTCTGAGAGACCTCAAAGACAAGCAATAACCGTAACGGGTCTAACTCCAGTTGTGCATGATGTATCAGATGCCATCTACAAAGAACTCATTGAAACAATGCTTCCAATTAGTGGATTGCTAGTCTGTATAACAATGATGATTCTGCATCGCAATCCGAAGGTTTTGTTGATTTGTGGCACACCTATTGCGATGAGTCTTGCTATAACTTTCGGATTTACAGTTCTTGCTGATATCACCCTCACTCCAATGATAATTTCAGCGGGTCCGATACTTGTTGGTTTGGGTGTAGATTATGCATTACATCTGACAAATAGAATTGAAGAAAATCGTATTGAATTGATTGAGGAACGTCTCGAGGAATCTTGGATTATGAATCGAGATGGCACAGGTTCGCTTGATGTTGACCCTTGGGACCCCGTAATCAGCCTTTCAGCCACAGTTCGCGCCGCCCTGACAACCGGTCACGCAATTTTTCTTTCTGCGGTAACAACCATAATCGGATTTAGTGTTCTAACTTGGCCTTCACTAGTTCCAATTCAACCAATGAGAACTGTTGGTGTAACGCTTCTGCTAGGGATTGCAGTCACCTTCCTTCTTTCTATGGTCATGGTGCCAGCTCTTGTCCATCTTTTCCGCTACAGGAAGAGTGAGACTGGTCTTGATATGCCTGCAATTCAAACAGTTATACTTTCAGTAATTGCAGGAGCCGCTGCAACTTCGGCCCTAATTTATGCAGATACTACCACGATTGGATATTCTCTATTCTTTGGTTTATTCATAGGAGGGACTCTTTTACTTGCATTGGAGTCGAATATTTGGCAAAAGATTGGTGAGATTCCAGTCAAAACAACCTTGGTGGTACTCATTGTTACAATGATCATTACTTCCTTAGCGGTTGTAATCCTTGAGGAGGAGATGGGTAAACCACTGACCGGTTCTTCTGAAGAGGTACCTCCGGGACTTTCTAGTTACGACACTCTTCGTGAGTATAGTTTCATCTTCCAGGGCGGCCAAACAAACATGTTCATTGTTAATGCAGAGGCGAGAGGTTCAGTGAATTCTACTGCTCCCATCCGTGATTTGCCAATTCTTGATGCAATAGACAATATGCAGGAGCGTAAAATAAACAATGTTCCACAGACCTCAAGCATTAGTATAGTGAATATTCTCAAAGCGGTACATGTGGATGTAAATCTCTCAGGTCTTGAGATATATGACAGAAGTCTTTGGGAATTACTTCATGATGATTGTTGGGAAGAATCCACTAATCCACTTCGCCCCGAATGTTGGCCATATGCGGCTAGTAGTAAAGAGGACATGGTCAACATTGCTCTCGACACATTAAGTCCAGAAATCCGTTCAATGCTGATGAATGCAGATCAGGATGGTATTTGTCAAAATGGCCTTCCATGCGAGACTAAGACGCTTGTATATGTCACCCAGCCATACATCAATCTTCACGATGCTACGCCATTACGTGATGCTATAGATGACCATTTAGACGGTTCGGGGGATTGTCTTGATGCCCTCAATTGCTATGCTTTGGGAATCGATAATGTGGTCAATTCAAAATTAACGGGTGGCCTTCCGGTTAGTATCGATATTAATGCTGGAATCCATAAGGCACAAAGTGAAACTACTATTGCAACTATGTTCATCCTATTATTCACCATGATGATACTATTCCGTTCACCACGATTAGCGACATTTACTATGGCTGCAGTTGCAGTTGTAGTGTTGTGGCAACCACTTCTGATGAGACAGGGTTCGGTAAATGTTAACTTCTTCACAGCAATGATTGGAACTATTGTATTTGGAATAGGTGTTGACGATTCTATCCATATTGTTGATCGAATTAAAGATGAAGGCGAAACTCCAGCAGGTATTGTAAAATCCGTCGCTAGAACAGGCCAAACAATTTTCGAAACTACGGCAACAACTTGTGCGGGGCTAGCCGCAGGCCTATTTGTGGCGATTCCAGGCCTGCAGAATTTCTTCGTCTTGATGATGTCACTGCTGATACTTGCCCTGCTGACTTCGAGCATCCTCCTGCCGAGCTTCATCGTTGCTTGGCACGAGATCCGGTCACGAATGTTGGGTAAAGGACCATGGCTCGATTATGAGGATTCAGGTGCCTTAGTAACATCATCAGTGCTAGATGCAACTCTAGAATGATAGCATGCGCCAAATGAGTTTGGTGAGGGTGCAGGGAGTAAGCCCCTTTCTGTTCACCTTTCGGTTGGTCGCATTCAACTATGCATCCTACCCGGCCCTGTCGATGCTATACGGACCTGCTTGGACTTGCTCCAGCGGGGGTGCTCGTTCCAGCCACGGGCAGGAAACCTCATCCTTACGGAGTCACCGTACGCCTGTCGTGGTTCGTTTCTGTTGCAGAGCCGACCCTCCCGGGTCTCTGGCTTGAGCCAGACCGCTTGCATCATGGAGAGGGGACTTTCCTCAGTGTCGTACACTGTCAGCGACCCTCCTGCTCCCTCGACACATCCGTGAGCGGCTTACAGATGAACCCAACGGTTAGTGAAATGAGGTGTAAACGGCGAATCTCATAGGGCAAGCATCATGTCTATGCTTCGACTCGAATTGATTGTGAGTGACGTCGAGGCCTTGAAGCGTGAGGCTGGCATAGCCGCATGCGATTTCATTGAAAATGGCATGAAGCTGGGTTTGGGAACCGGTTCAACTGTTAGATATACAGTGATTGAAATTGGTCGTAGGATGAATGAAGAAAATCTCTCAATAGTTGGAGTCCCAACTAGTGAATCAACTCGCGAACTCGCCCAAAGCCTAGGTATCCCACTAGTTTCTCTATCCAACGCCGGAGTTCTTGATTTGGTGATAGATGGAGCCGATGAATTTGATTCTGATTTTTCATTAATCAAAGGTGGTGGTGGTGCTCTGACTCGGGAAAAAATAGTAGCCCAATCAAGTAACGGCATGGTCGTCGTAGCCGATGACCGTAAACAGGTGCAAACACTTGGTGCCTTCGATCTGCCTGTTGAGGTACTGCCTTTTGAGTGGGAAAGGACGGCTGCTCGTATTACCGAAATTTGTTCAGGTGATGTAACAATTAGAGGTGGTAAAGACCCCTTTGTTACCGACAATGGTGGTCACATTCTGGATTGTTCTTTTGGGCCTTCAATTACCAACCCTAGTGACTTAGAGTCCACTCTTTTGGATATTGCCGGCGTAGTCGAAGTAGGTCTTTTCGTAGGCATATGTGATGCAGTAGTGATGGCGTCCTCAGGCGGCATCGTGACTTTGGTAAATCCAACCGGCCGTTTGAGCTAAACATCAAGCTTGACCGTTCCGATTAAAGAGGGGTGCCAAGTCGGCGGGCTGGGTCTGTAGCTTAGTCAGGTAGAGCACCCGGCTCTTAACCGGGCGGTCGCGGGTTCGAACCCCGTCAGACCCGCCACATTTCTCTTACATCCTGACTTTAGTGTGAGGGCTTTGATATGGAAGGAGCCAGTCGATAGGCTGGGGTTAGCATGACCAAGGACACATGGATAGGAGATGTCCGAGCCGGCAAGTATGACGGTGAGGAAGTTGAACTTAAGGGATGGATACACCGGTCCCGTGGTTCAAATAAAATCCGTTTTGTAGTTCTTAGAGACTCCACAGGGACCATCCAGTGTGTAGTCAAGCGAGATTCTGTAGGTGACGAGATATTCGATGCAATGAAAGATGCGTTGATTGAATCTAGTGTAATTATTTGTGGTTTGGTTCAGCCTACAGATAGGGAACATGGACATGAGTTACAAGTCAGTAGTGCGACAGTTGTAGGCCCTGTAAATCCAGAGCGTCCTTTCCCAATCACAGAATCAGCCATGGCTGAAGCAGATGGGGG
>DUIL01000164.1:0-4265 GCA_013330385.1 Candidatus Thalassarchaeaceae archaeon | reverse complement strand
ACGATGCTGAAGTTACGCTCTACTGTATTTGGTGCTATTCATCAGTACTTTAGGAACCGTGATTTCATAGAATACCAAGCACCAAATTTTGTCGCCGGAGCAGTTGAAGGAGGAAGCACACTATTCGAAGTGCCATACTTTGGTCGCAAGGCATACTTGACTCAGTCTTGGCAACTCTATGCGGAGGCTGCCATGCCTGCTCTTGAGAGGCTATACACAATGGCACCATCATTTCGTGCTGAGAAGAGTCGAACAAGGCGCCATTTGACTGAATTCTGGCATGCCGAGATGGAAATTGCATGGGCTTCAAATGCTGATGTTATGGAGCATGGAGAAGGTGTAGTTCGACATATTGCTAAGTCTCTTTTAGAAGAGCGTGAAACTGAGTTAGAAAGCCTTGGACGAGACTTAGATCTAATTGCACGATATGCTGACAATCCATATCCGCGAATGAGGTATGACGAGGCTGTTGAGACACTCCAAGGCATGGGTGTGGATATTGAATGGGGTCAAGATTTAGATTACTCAAAGGAGAAAGTACTGACTGAGGATTTCGACGTCCCACACTTCCTCACTCACTATCCTAGAATTGCTAAGCCATTCTATCACCGCCCCGACCCTGATGATCCAAAATATGTATTGTGTCATGATCTTCTAGCCCCAGAGGGATATGGGGAGATTATTGGTGGTGGCGAGAGAACTTGGTCTGAAGATGAGATTCTTGAGAGAATCGATGAGGAAGGAACACCACACGAGCCATACGAATTTTACATAGATGTGCGTCGCTATGGTGGAGTTCCACACGGTGGCTTCGGATTGGGAGTTGACCGTGTATGTGCGTGGCTAGGTGGAGCTGATCATATCCGTGAAACCATACCTTTCCCACGCGATTCAAGGCGAGTCACTCCTTGATTGCACCATTCAACATATTTCGACACCTAAGGTGTCGCCAACACTCATACGGCGAGTCCGGTTCGGACTCTCATGGCTGATTGGGAGTCGATTGATCTCGCGAACCCCACTGAAGAGCATCGGATGCTGCGCGAAATGGTGCGTAGTTTCGTTTTAGAAGAAGTTGAACCTCAGGCTCTTGAATATGACAGAGAGGAAAAATTCAATCTAGAATTGTTTCGTAAACTTGGCGAATATGGTCTTCTTGGAATCAGTGTCGAGGAAAAATACGGTGGCTCTGGCATGGATGCTACTGCAGTCGCCATTGTCAATGAGGAATTGAGTTATTCCGATCCTGGATTCTGCCTCGCTTATCTCGCACATGCTCAGTTAATGGTCAACAACCTAGCTCACAACGGCGGAGAGGAGCAGAAATCTCGAATTCTTCCCAAAGTTTGCAGTGGTGAATGGGTTGGCTGCATGGCTATGAGTGAGCCCGGTTATGGTACTGATGTTCTTGGGATGCAAACCACTGCTAAGTTGAATTCTGATGGAAATTGGGTCATAAATGGACGCAAGATGTGGATAACTAACGGGTCCATAGACGAGGAAGGAACTCCTGCCGATATTTGTTGGTTATATGCCCGAACGGGCACCGATTCAAAGGGCCGAGCAGAAGTAACTACATTCCTCGTTGAGAAAGATATGCCTGGTTTTTCAGTAGGTCAAAAAATATACGATAAATCTGGCATGAGAGCCTCAAATACTGCGGAACTTGTCTTTGATGATTGCATAGTCCCTCCTGAGAATGTGGTTGGAAAACCCGGTGAGTCGATGATTCACATGATGCGTAATCTTGAGTTAGAGCGCATTGGATTAGCAGCAATGGGCCTTGGAATCGCCCGCAGGTCGCTTGCTGCAATGAATCAGTATGCCAGTGAGAGGGAAGCATTTGGTAGCCAAATACGCGATTTCGGGCAAATCCAACGTCACATTGGCGAGTCATGGGCTGAATACCGTGCTATGCGTTCCTATGTTTATGATACAGCGCGGAATACTGACCTTTCGAAATCCGGCAATCGTTTGGATACCGACGGTGTCAAGTTGTTTGGAACCACTGCTGCAAAAAATATTGCTGACCGTGCAATACAGGTAATGGGTGGCTATGGATATGTTGGGGAATATACTGTTGAGAGACTTTGGAGAGATGCTAAACTTCTCGAAATAGGCGGCGGTACTCTTGAATCTCATCAGAAAAACATCACTCGTGATTTAAGTCGTAATCCTGAGAAAATTGATGAGTGAACTCAGGCTCAAATTATTGGTAGTCCCGCCCGGATTTGAACCAGGGTCCCCAGGACCAAAACCTGGGATGATGGACCACTACACTACGGGACTATGGCCCTCGGTCAGATAAGTTAGTTTTGGACTTGACGGGCAAGACACCGTAGCATACAAGTGCTCAGCAGACCGCGTATAGGATATGAGGCAGCGTCTAGCCATTGCACTAATCTTGTTGATGCTGACCTCTACTATATCTGCAGGGTTGTCTAGTGCAGAGTTCTCTGAAGACTATCCAACACCACAAACAACCTTTGATGAATCCTATGATTTATTGCCTCAAGAGGCTGTATTCTCAACTTTTGAGCCCTGGGTCGAACCAAGTATTTGGCAGCGAATTGAAAACGGTCAGGAGTCTCTTAGAGTCACGGTGATTACACATTCTATTCGCGAATTAGGTCTGTGGCAGTTTGAACATGAGCAACTTGAAACTCAAGAAAAGGCTCAATCTGGAGAGAGGCTAATTGCAACAGATCCAAGCGATGGGGAAATTGACCATAGAACGTTTTGGATTGACTCAAATATATTCCATAAGTTACCGGGAGTTGCGGGAATAATAGGTATTCTAGATGCTCAAAATTCTCCTGAACCATTTGACATAACTCCTCTTGATTCGCCCGATTTTGAACCATCATCAGTCCGATCTGGTGAGATTCATGGCGCGATTGATTCTTGGGAACGAGGATATGCTGGAGAAGGGATTATTGTAGCAGTTGCGGACACAGGAGTTGATTTCGCTCATCCTGATCTTGATGGGACTCAAGCACGAATAACAGACGGTAAACAATACGATGGTTGGCCAATGATGTTTGACCATAACAGTATGTGGTATTGGCTTGTGCAGGGTGAAACATACCCTTCGGCTAATACTTGGTACGCAGACACCTCTGCATTAGACTGGGACAACGATTCCAACGGTGTATTGGACGTCAGTGGCCACAACATTACTGGCATTCCAAGTTCGATATCTGGCATCTATCATCTAGGTCAACATCCCGACGGTACTTTGCGTAGTCAGATGGGTGGTGATGTACCAATAATTGTGGTCGATTCAACAGTAAGTGGAGTCTATGATATGGTAATTCCTGATGTGAATCGAAACTCTCATTTTGGTGATGATGAAAATATGACCAAGGGTAATGAAACCGCTGGATTGGATGAAAATGACGATGGAATCCGAGATGTTTCTGCAGGACTTTTGTATTGGATATCAGATGGAATTAATGGAGTGCCATATTCTGAGACTTACGCAGCACGGCATGGTTATTCTAATCGTATAGCAGGTTCTGGTAATCTGACACTATTCATGCTCGATTCCGGTTCGCACGGCACTCTCTGTGCTAGTGCTGTTGCAGCCCAAGCCCAAGTTTCAGGTGGGTCTGTATTAGGAATGGCACCTAATGCTACAATAGCTAGTGTAGGGAACCACTATTCAGGAGGCCATTCCCTAGACGGATGGCGTTGGATAGCAGAGGGTAATGACGGTAATCCAGACACTTGGGATGACCAGCCAAACATAGGCTCATTCTCATTCGGATATTCTTCAATTGATGATTCAGGCGCTGATTCTTACTCTCTATACCTAGACTGGCTGACTCGTGTATACAATAATCAAACTCAATATGCTGTTGCAATTGGCAACGGAGGTCATGGATATGGCACTGTGGCCGTACCTGGTGCCGCACAAGGAATATTCTCAGTAGGTGCATTCTCTAGCAGAACGAACAGCCTGTGGGGTCAAAGTGCACCTTGGAACAATAGAGGGCCGAATGTAGTTGGCCGAATGGACCCTGATATCGTAGCTGTTGGATGGTCAGCAACAGGTGATATCCCTCTGAATCATCGTAACGATGGCAATAGCGCAACAACGACATGGGGTGGCACAAGTCTCGCTACACCAATCACAGCCGGCCTTCTAGCAGTGGTAGAACAGGCTTGGCTAAGCAATAGAGGCGACTACCCGAATTCACAGTATTTCCGAGATTTCGTATTAGCTACAGCGGATGATCGAGGATATGATCCATTTGTCCAAG
>DUIL01000158.1 GCA_013330385.1 Candidatus Thalassarchaeaceae archaeon | reverse complement strand
TCATCAGGTACTCCCGAAGACCACAAATAATAGGCATGAAGCGGAAATAATTCCACCCAGTGCGCAAATTATAGTCCAGTGACGCCTTTCAGTGAAATTATTTGCCCACCATGTTGCTACACCAAAAAATGCCATGGAGAATAGGAGGATTTCACTTCCATCTGGCAGAGATCCAGAGGCCACAGTTACCGCCTAAGTTTAGCCGTATTAAGTACGAGCGACTCTGCGAGTGCAGTAACTCTCTCTCCAACGACTTCATCGAGAATGTTCCCCTCATCGTCAAATGCATGCTTGATGTTAGCAACGGCAACTTGTTCGGGAACGACCCATCCATGAATCCACCTAGCAGCAATGCGCATATGGTTGAGAGTGTTGTTACTAGATTGCCCCCCCAGGGTGCTCATCAACCCGAAAACTTTTCCAGTTGTTTGCTTCGAGGAAAGCCAGTCGAGGTTGTTCTTCATCACGCCACTCATAGTACCGTGGTATTCCGGGCTAGAAAGGACAAAGGCATCGGCCGAATCTGCCATGATTTTGTACTCATCTACATTTGGGTGTGACCAACATCCTTCTTCGCCCACAAGGGGCAGAGGATGTTCCCCGTTGTTCCATATGCACGTTATAGCTCCAAGTGATTTACAGTGATTGAGGACTATATCCAAAAGTCTACCATTGGCGGAATTGAGATCATATGATCCGCATATGCCCATTATCACAACAGGGTCGGCCATAGTACTTGGAGGAGGCTTCACCCTTCAATAGTACCTTTCAACAACTCCTGCCAATGCTTATCCATGACACTTTTCGCCGTTCAATCATGGATGGTCCTCCGCAACCGAACATTTTGGAAAGGGCCAGATCGTTAGCCGATGACGGTGAATATTCAAACGCCATCGAGATATACCAACAGATTGTTTCAGATGACCCACAAAATTCCAATGCATGGTACTGCATGGGAGTCCTCCAACAAAAGATGGGACTGGACACTGATGCAATCGAATCATTCACTTCTTCGGATCAGATATATCCAAACTATGGCCCTACACTAGCAAATCTGGCATTCCTTCTGAGAAATCGCAGCCCTACACAAGCCTCTGAATATGCTAAGGCCGCTTTGGTAGAATATCCAGAAAACGAACAATTAATCGAAATTTCATCACTGACGGTAGAAAAATCTGACGATAGTAAAATATTTGTTGAGTCATTTCCAGCCGAGCCCCGGGAATCTAGTTCCTTCGATGAACGCATGATTCAAGCTGAGACACTGAGTAATGAGGGGGAGCATGGTTCTGCTGTAGCATTGTGGAAGTCCCTATTGGAGGGATCGCCCAAATCTCCTGAGGTTTGGAGGGGGCTTTCCCAAGCTCTTCTGTCAGCTGGACACCAAGATCGTGCAGAGCAATGCCGTCTGAGGGCGGAAAATCTTGAAGACTCACTCGACAACCTCGCACAACCAAGTGAAAAATTACCTGTAAGCGATGATGCATCATTTATCGCTGCTGCTGAAGCACAGGCATCTCAATCCGTTGAACTGCCAAACAATAGTCACGGTGGACTCAACGAATCTATCGAATGGTATAACATGGGGTTGACACTACTAAACGAAGAAAACTCAGTTGAGGCTTTGACTTGTTTCGAAAAGGCGATTGGTGGTTGTCCCCGCGAAGAAATAGAGCTTCGCGTCAAGGCTCAAATCGGTCGTGGTAACGCACTATACAAATCATCCAGGTACAATGATAGCGTAATTGCATACCATGCAGCAATTTCCATGGATCCAGACAGCATTACGGGAAGGACCCTATTCAATATGGGCTCTTCATACGCTGCGGTAGAACTTTATCAGGATGCAGTCAAGTGTTTTTCGCAGGCACTTCAATTGGGATTGGATAAGGATCATGTTAGTCTGTGTGGAATTCAACTGAACCGATGCCGCCTCTTATCCAGAGAGCAAGAAAAACGACAAGCCAGATCTAAGGTGTAGAGGACTCAATGGATACCAATACAGATTTGCTGGTCGGAGTGTTGCTCGTGTCTGATACACTGTTGAGGGGAATCAGTTCATTGCCCTCGGGGAAGTAGGTTGCTACGTTACCAACCGGAATGTCATATGGGACCACAAACCAATTTTGAGAGCGCATTTCCATATCTTCGAAATGTGAAGTAATGTCTACAAGGTCGTAAATTTTCCAGCCACAATTATCCATGTCTGATTGACTGACAAAGACGATCCTGCGTCCATGGTTTATGCCCCTATATCGATCATTTGTCCCGTATATTGTGGTATTGTACTGATCATGTGACCGTATAGTCATCATAACAAATCTACCCTCTTCACTATGTATGGAGGACAATTTGTGGATTCTGAAATTTGCCCTGCCGGTATCGGTATCGAAAATGCGTGAGTCTCTTACCTGATTGGGCAGGTAGAAGCCACCATTAGCCCTACACCTAACGTTATAATTATCAAAACCGGGGATTGTTTGCTCGATAAGGTTACGTACACGATCATAATCAGTTGCCAATCCTTTCCAGTCAACTGTAAAATATCTCCTCCATTGTTCCAGAGTGGAAAGATGTCCCAATTTCATCAATCTGGACTCAAATGCCCTGGCGATTCCAGAAATTATTGCTGGTTCTGACCTGAGGTTACTGCTGGCTGGTTTAGATCTGCCAATTGAAGAGTGTACTACTCCCATAGAATTCTCAACAGTTACTAATTGATTCCCTGAACCCGTTGAGTCGACCTCAGTTCTTCCCAAGCATGGTAGAATGATCGCAGTTTCACCAGTTATGAGGTGGGACCTGTTGGGTTTTGTCGATACCTGTACCGTAAGTGAGCATTCCATTAGTGCCGCTGCAGTAGTTTTTGTATCAGACATTGCAGAAAGGAAATTGCCACCCATAGATAGGAAAACACTAGATTTACTGGAGACCATCTTCCTAACAGCTCCCACAGAATCAACACCATGTTTAGATGGTGCAATAATTCCAGTGACTGCAGACAGCCTATCTAAGAATAATTTGGACGGTTTGTGGTTGATTCCGACAGTACGATCGCCCTGAACGTTCGAATGACCCCTAACTGGGCATAAACCCGCACCGGGCTTACCAATATGGCCGCCTAAAAGGGATAAATTTGCAATTTCCTGGATGGTCTGTACCGAATTTTTGTGCTGTGTCAGGCCCATTGCCCAACAAGTAATCATAGCCTTTGATTTAGAAATGAACGTGCCTATCTTTTCTATGGTTGACCGGTCTACACCAGACATCCTTACAATATCATTCCATGAAGTATTGATTACAGATTGGTGATATTCGTCAAAACCGTGAGTAAACGCAGAAATAAATTCTTCATCGACAGAATTTGATTCAATCAAGACCTTAGCAAATCCCCTGAATAAGGCCTGATCACCGTTTACCTTTAGCGGGATATGAACGTCAGCGATACGAGTGCCTTTTCCTAGAATCTCCAAGGGATTTTGGGGGTGTTTGAACCTACCCATCCCCGCTTCTTTGAGAGGATTTATGCTAATAATCGATGCACCAGATTTCTTTGCATCTCTGAGCGATGTCAACATCCTTGGGTGATTTGTACCAGGATTCTGCCCCACTACCAATATTAGGTCTGATTTGGTAAAATCATCCAGTTTGACTGTGCCCTTTCCGATTCCAATTGCATCAGTCAAGGCGGCCCCCGATGATTCGTGGCACATGTTTGAGCAATCGGGAAGATTATTGGTACCGAACCTCCTGGCAAATAGCTGCCAGAGAAAGGCAGCTTCATTGCTTGTTCTTCCAGAGGTATAGAATATCGCTTCGTCCGGGTCCTTTAGTGAAGCTAGCTCTTCAGCGATAATTTCGAATGCTTCATGCCACCCAATCTTTTGATAGAAATCGCTTCCGGGGTGAAGAATCAGGGGTTCTGTAAACCTACCTTGAGAGTTTAGCCAACGATCAGACTTTCTTGATAGTGCTGAAACACTGTGGTTGGACCAAAATTCTACATCCGCTCTTTTTCTCGTGGCCTCGTCGGCAACAGCTTTAGCACCATTTTCACAAAATTCTGCAATGGTCCTATGGCCATCAGGGTCCGGCCATGCACAACCGGGACAGTCGAATCCATTGAATTTATTCAGCCGGTTTAGGGTTACTATGCTGTTCAATGGTCCCATTTTGGTGAAGCCATGCATTGCTGTGGATATTACAGCGGGGATCCCTGCTGCAACTGTCTTAGCCGGTGTCTTGTGTGGGGGAAAGGATTCCAGGGGAGTCGTCGCGATTACATCTCTACCCATGGCCTTGCGTGGATGTATGAGTTCATCTTTCTATTGCCTATATTTCGATACGGCTAGTGCCGCTAAAAACTGAAATCGATCTAGATTTGGCGAAGCAAGCTAACGTCAATCCATGCTCATTGGCCATATCAATAGCCATAGTACTGGGGGCACCGATTGATACCATTATGGGAAATCCGGCAACCAACGCTTTTTGGACCAAGTCAAATGATGCCCTGCCTGAAACCACGACTATCCTGTCTGTGATTGGCAAATTACAATCGCTCAGATATGAACCAACCAATTTGTCCATTGAGTTATGCCTGCCAATATCCTCGTAGATCCTCTCTAAATCACCCTCGGGAGTAAAGCTGGCAGTCGCATGAGATCCCCCTGTGAATTTGAATAATGTCTGATGCTGCTTCATCGATATGATACAGGCATTTACGGTATCTAAGTTAATTTTCAAATCATCACAAATTGCTGAGTCGGGGTTGTTCAACATACCATCCACTGAGATCCTTCCACAAACACCACAAGAAGAGCTGATAGTAGACATTCTTGAATGGACATCAGGATCGAACGTAGAAGACTGTGCAAGCGAAACAACTCCTTTGTCATCCCCAACAGATAATCCCTTGACATCGTGAATATTCTGAATTATCCCCTCAGATAGGAGAAATCCCAGTACCAGCTCTGTGTCAGATCCGGGGGTTCGCATGGTCACCCCTAACGGATAGGTATCAGAGTCATCAATTTCTACTGAAATCTCCAGTGCTCTCTCGATGACAATAGAGTCTGGAACACGTTCTATTCCAGAATCATTTATTCTAGCGGAATCACGCTCATGGCTTCCTTCCACGGTTTGAAGGGAGAGTGTTTGATTGATAGCAGTGATGGCGACTCACAGCAACTGTTGAAATACATCCCTTACAACAGACCGACATGGGTATACTAGGTGGCGAGGGGTTTTCCCTACCAGTCGTGGCAGAAGTTGAGGTCGTCGATGCGCACATCGAGTTCACTGAAACCGCAAAGAAAGCAATAAACGATGCGATGAGCGGTGACGGGGGATCACATGTTCTGGTCATCAGCGCACAATCAGGTGGTTGTTCCGGATACTTATACGACATGAAAATCATCGAGGACCCAGAAAACGATGATTTCCAAAGACTCGAAATCGATGGTATTTCCGTGCTCGTACACAAGAAAGATAGCCTTCTATTGACTGGGATCACAGTCGATTACAAAGACACGTTGATGGGAGGGGGATTTCAGATATTAAATCCCAATGCTGACAGGACGTGTGGGTGCGGCCAGTCATTTGGCTGAGGGTTTCAATTGAACCAAATCCTTCATCCAAATGCACAGGTGTACGTCAGGAGCTCCCCTCTTACAGTGCTGGATGGAGCAGATTCATTGAATAATCTAGAACGCTGTCTAACATCAGTAATATCCGATATGACCCATTTGGAGAGGCGCGAATCATTGCTTTGCAATTCAAATGGCCGCGTATTGGACAAACTACTTTTGGCTGCTATTGAAGGCCAGATGATTATTGTTAGTTACGATGGATCAAATGACCAAACCAGGCAGATTCTTCTCAATGGTGTTGCTTGGAACGAGGAGGTAACAGTTACCTACGCCGATGATGCGATATCCCATTTGACCATAGTTGGACAGAACATCGGTAGGGTACTCGTCGGATTGGGTATTGAATTCGAGGAGCTCAATAAATCAAATTGGACGGAATTCGGTAACGCTTTGCTCACGGCAACGAGCTCTGAGGTAGTAGAGGCGATCATCCCCAAAGGAGAGCTTGGACATTTCATCGAGGCGCTTGATATCAATGGCTGCTCCCGTATACATGAGGATGCTTGGCAGCCATTGAGGATGAGTTTGGGCATACTTGAGATCAATGACATTTATGGAAATCTTCCATCAGAAGTTGGCCTTGATGAGTATGTTGTACTCAGTAAAGGGTGCTATCCCGGCCAAGAGATTCATGCAAGACTGGATAGTCGCGGAACGGCATCGAAGAAATTAGTGGTGTTGCGTTCAGTAGGAAATTTCGAATGCGGTAAGAAAGCATCCGATGATATCGGAACAATTAGGATTACTTCCTGCTGCGATACGGGTACGGATTCATTGGCATTTGCACTAGTGCCAATTAGAGCAATCGAATTAGAAATGATTTCGATAGATGGGATGCAAGCAACACTTGAGCCAATCAATCATCCATGATTGTAACTTGTTCCCCCTCTTCTGAATCTACCCATTCAGACATGGGCATAAGTGGTGAAATTCTGAGTGAGCCCATGTTACGTGTGAATAGGTATACCATTGGATCAAACTCACTTACCATCTGATTCTGGAATGTTGTTCTAACGTATTCCCCCCTATTCCTGAAGAAGACCAACTCAACAGTGATCCCGATTATGGTAGCAGTATAGAGTACCAATAGTACGCTAATGGAGAATGCCACCGGGTCCTGTAATAGTTCCCCAGTCCTAATGCTTGAGCCGTACATCAATTGACGCGATAGGAGAAAAAGTAACCCTACCCCGACCCACGGGCCCAGGGCGTCTTCTACAAATGAATCCATGGGGGTAATTCTCCTATGCGTAGGGTCAGCGAACACCAAAGCGCTTTCAGTTGCGGCTCTGATTACAGAAATAGCAGAAACCAGAATAATATAGACAGCAGCACTTACTAGTAGCACGTGGAAAGAGCTCAATGGCATGTATGAAACAATCAGATAAGCAAACAATCCCAGGAATACGGTAATTGGCATCCGATGTATTGATGCTAACACCTTGTCCAGTTCTTTAGCACCATGATCCAGCCTTGGGATGCCGATGACCTCCCAGCGGGTGAATCTCTGTATGGTACGCGCCACTAACGAAAGGATGCGTTTATCGATCATTATCCACTCAACTAATCTCAGAAATGGCATCATAGGTAGGGTAATGATGGCTGCGAAAATTCCAACTAATGGCCATAATATCAGGCTGGGAAAGAGGAGGAAATGCTGAAGTCTCAGGGGATGAAGTAGATCGGACTCAATTCTTGCTTGCCTGTCAGACAACAAGTGAATCTTTCTGGCTTCGGCATCTAATTCCGATCGATATTTGATTAGGGGGAGGCCTGAATCTAGAACTCGTCTAACCTTCTCTCGATAATGTTCTTGCTCGGGCTCAATCCCAACCCACCACCTCCAAGCGAACGATACAGGTAATGCCAAAAACACCGGAGATAGTAGAATAAGAAGAGAGTTTAGCAATGCCTCTGTAGATGCAACCACACTACGCGCTTACCATATTACCCAATAATGAAGCGGTATTAATTTCGCCATGGGGGGCTTATCATATAGAGTTGGTAAAGTTTCCAGAAACAGCTTCCCAATTGACAACATTCCACCATGCCTGGATATATTCTCCACGGGCGGGTCCGAATTTTTTGTAGTACGCATGCTCCCAAACGTCCAATCCTAGGATGGGGACTCCCCCCCCATTCATCAGTGGGTTATCCTGGTTTGGAGTCGAGCAGATACACAGTGAACCATCTGAAAAACAAAGCCATGCCCACCCACTTCCAAACCTGGTCATTGCTGCGTTAGAAAATTGCTCCTTCATCGACTCAAACGATCCGAATGAATCATCTATTGCTGCGGCTAAATCACCATTTGGTTCACCACCACCATCTGGAGATAATGTAGACCAGAATAGATTGTGATTCCAGTAACCACCGCCATTGTTCCGTATAGCTGGAACGTCTGAATTCTCGAGTAGTAATTCTTCGACGGATTTTCCTTCCATATCAGTACCTTCGATAGCAGAGTTCAGTTTAGCGGTGTATCCAGCATGATGTTTGGTATGGTGAATCTCCATAGTTAGTGAATCAAGGTGGGGCTCTAATGCGTCGTATTCAAATTCAAGGTCAGGCAAAACAAAATTCATTCTTATCGTACCCGCGAGGGGGTTGAAGATTACAATTCTATCGACTGATACACTCACAATGTTGATGGATATCTGCCACGCCAACGATACATGGCACGTATTGCAATTACCGACGGGATGTCAGATGGCGCAATGAAAATTCTTTCAGATGCCGGTCACGAAATTTCCTCGGAACATTTCGAACCACCAGACCTACTGAGTGGCGTTTTATCTACTTTCGACGCTGTCATCGTACGTAGCGCCACGAAAATGACTAGGGAAGTCATCACTTCGTCGATAACTGAATCAAACGGAATTCAATTCATAGGGAGGGCGGGCGTCGGTATAGATAATATCGATTTAGAGGCTGCAACAGAACACGGCATTATAGTGTGCAACACTCCGGGTGCTTCTACACGTAGTGTTGTAGAGTTGACGATTGGACATCTACTATCATCAGTAAGAAACATACCTCGAGCTGACAGGACAATGCGGGCTGGTTCATGGGAGAAGAAGACACTTCGAGGATCTGAAATCTATGGTAAGAGGTTGGGCCTAATCGGATTCGGACGAATTGCTAGAGGAGTTGCAGATGCAGCAAGGAGCCTTGGAATGGAGATTCATGCATTCGACCCGTACGTCGAAAATGGATCAATAGACCCATCAATGTGTACGTTACACGAAGAATTGGATGATATTTTTACAATTTGTACTCACATTTCAGTTCATTGTAACTTCAGTGAAGAAACCAAACATATTGTCAATTCAGATCGGATCTCCCTAATGACGGGTGTTGGGGCAGATGGAATTGAATGTGGCAACCATCTGATTAGCTGTGCCAGGGGGGGGATCATAGACGAGGATGCTGCTCTCAAAGCTTTGGAAAGTGGACAGTTGTCCTCGTTGGCCTTGGATGTTTTCGAAACCGAACCTCCGGACCAGTCCCCATTGCTTGCCCATGATGATTTCCACGGTTCCCCCCACATAGCCGCATCAACCATGGAAGCCCAAGCTAGAATTGGGGTCGAAATGGCAAACACATTACTCGAGTTTTTGGATGGCATTAGGCCGGTTAACTCACTCAACTAGACTCTTGCACTATGTTATGCATTACTTGGAAGGTTTCATGGAATCTTACCAACTCATCGGGAACAACGATTCCACTGATAGATGATTTCAACGATTGACTGTTATCCTTCTTGAGCTTCCAAATCATTGAGTTAAAATTGATAATTTGATCCGTCAATGATTGTAGTTCGGTATGGGCATTACCAACTATCGAGGGATGGATTCGTGGGAACTTCCGTACGTCAGTGGAGCTTTGACCATAAATAGTCATACTGAGGTAATGAGTGAAGAAGGGGCAAATGGGAGTGAATGAGCTAAGTAAATCTCTCACAATTCGGTGCAATGTCCAGTTTGCAGATTGGTCATCATTGTACAATCTAGATTTCGCCATCTCAAGCCAGTGGCTTGGGAAGATACCGGTTGCGAACGACTTAATGGCCTGAGCAGCATTGTAAATATCAATATTGGACCAATATCCTTCAACATTCGAAAGTACGGAATCGAACTCAGCCAGTATCCACTTATCCTCGAATTCAATCTCAGGAGGATTGTTATCCAAATTACCAGGTACATCGAATTGGCTAGCAAAACGAGCAACGTTGAAAATCTTAGTCAATACCCCGTAATACTTGGTTTCAATCTCTTCAGGGTTGATATGGAAGTCATCGCCAACCTGAGCGTCGCATGCCTTCCATAAGCGGAAGCATTCACTACCAATCTTGTTTGCAGTGAGTTGAACTTGTTTTCCATCGGGACCTTTGATCTTCCATGAGCCAGTCCTACCTCCAGCCCCACATTCCAAGACTGAGTTTGCATCGATTCCATTACCAAGTGATTTTGACATCTTGCGGCCCCATGGATCCATCCCAAGTCCGTCAACCCAGATATTCTCAAAGGCGGGTTTATCGAGCAATAATGCACTCTTGAGTAGAGTGTAATATAGCCATGTACGAACAATTTCCTTGCCCTGTGGCCTAATTGAAGTCGGAAACGCCCTTTCGAAAAGATCGGGATTACTGATGTACCCTGAGACGAATAGGTTAGAGTTAGATGAATCCATCCAAGTGTCGAATACCTTTTCCTCCCCGGTCAAAATACCAAGGCTCGAAGAAATTTCCGAGAATTGACCAAGGGTTTCCTTTGTATTGCGATCTAATACTTCCGAGTCATCAGGTGGCTCCTCTCGCCATGGCTGAACATATACTCCCCTTGGAGGTACGACGACCTTGGTGCCGTCTTCTGAATACCAAATTGGAACTTCCGTATGGTACCAGCGTCGCCTGCTTATGGGCCAATCAATTGTTATGCCATCCATCCAATCATGCAAAAATTGACGGTTCCGTTCAGGAATAAATTTACTTTGATCAGATAAATTCTGTAGCCTATCAAGAATATGAGTTTGTCGAACATACCATTCTTTGAGTAGAATGATTTCGATAGGATTTCCACCTCGCTCACTGACGGGAACCTCTTGGAGCCTTTCGTGTGTAGCCTCAATCTTTCCTGTAGTACGGAGGATTTCAATTGCAGACTTCCTTGCTTCATCGACGGGCATCCCTTGGAGCGGGCCGGAGATATTGGTCATCTTCCCATCTAAATCAATTGCAGCAAACGGGCGCAAACCGAGCTCCCTGAAAACAGCAACATCGTTTTGATCGCCAAAAGAACAAATCATTAGGACCCCGCTTCCAAAATCCATCTTAGCTGAATGATGTGCCAATATTTCAACGGTTTCATCACGATTGGAAACGGGCAAAGGCATTTTGATGCGCTTTCCTACAAGGTGGGAATATCTTTGGTCATCTGGATGCACGACAACTACACCACAAGCACAAATGAGTTCTGGCCTTGTCGTGGTAATAACTACGGATTCTCCGTCTTCAGTTTCCCAAATCACGTCGCACAACAGTGTTTCCCTACTGATTCGTTGTACCTCTGCCTCGGCAATTGTAGTTCCCTCTACGGGATCGTATATGTTTGGTCGCAAGTCCTCAATAATTTCCCCCTTCTTGAAGAGGTCTACGAAAATTGACTGGGAAACAGCCCTGTAGTCGGGGGCGTCTGTTAGATATTCATTATCGTAGTCGCAGGATAAGCCGACTCTTTTCGCAGTGTGCCTCATAGCCTTGGTGAATTCCTCAATCGTTGCGGAACAAAGCTCAAGAAACTCTCCCCTCTCGTAACTACGCATTTTTTTCCCCGTCTTCTTCTCGACGGTGAACTCGATGTTTATTCCATTCCTGTCGACACCCCAGGGAAATCTTACTTCCTTTCCTAGTAGTCGTTGGCTACGAGCAATAACATCGATCATGCTGTATTGTGCAACAGCCCCTATGTGCCAAGTGCCACTGGGGTAGGGAGGAGGCGTATCAATGATGAACAGCTCCCTATCACTATTGGGATTGAATGAGTATCTTTTGCGATATTCATCATCCATGTAGTGTTCTTCTTGAATCCTCTTTTCAAGGTCTACACTCCAACGCTTGTCAGAAATTATCGGCTCGCGCATAGCCTTTCCCATTTGATATTGCCACAGTGAGGTATTCTTGACCGTTACCTATGAATATGCTAAAAATTACCAATAAGAGCAACACTGGCAGCGTGGGGTTCAAGGGATGTCAAGAATCACATCTACTTGAGGCGCATGCAAAGGGACGACGTGGGAGAAGGTAAATCGAGTAAATCTCGCTTCACTTCTACATATTCTAAGGGGCTAGAGAAGGCCACGGATGTTGGTAATAAGATTAGATCCATTGATGCGGGTGGAGCGCAGAAATCACTGGCTAGGCTGCCTAACCTTTTCAGAAGAAAAATGGACGAGACTAATGCTGCTTCGTTACTTACCATGTTTCCAAAAAGTGCAGTCGCTATTTCACTCGTATTTACAATTCTTCTACTCCCTCATTCTGGAATTATTGACTGCAGGGACGGATTCGAATACAGCTTCTGTAATACCGAACCTGCCCTAAACGTAAACGGAGATTTGGAGGTCTATCTTCCAAATGATGACAAGCCAGATAGCGTCAAGAACCTGATTGCTCAAGTCGAGCAGGATTGGACTACGAATGTCATGGTTATTTACGTTGAATCAGAGGAAAATAACGTTACTGAGATTCCAATTCTCAACAAAATCGACAGGATCGAAAGAGAGCTGAATCCTGTAATGAACGATGGCGGCGAAGAAGACAATGTAGTATACGTCCTTTCTATATCCACCGTGATAAAGGAAGTTAACTCGAGTGGTGGCAGGGTTGTCAAAGCATTCTTTTCTGGATTAGCAGAAGCTACAGGAAACCAACAACTTTCCGACGAGATTAACGACACTATTGATGCTCAAAGTGACCTAATTGGAAATTATGCAATTCCCGACGAGCAAGAACGAGTTGATCAGATCTTACAGGAGATGCCCCAGAACGCTCTCGATAAGCTTGTTCGAGATGTCGGTCGGGATTTGGATGGAGACGGAATCAAGGAAGCTGAACGAGCGTTCTTTTGGAACCGGGCCGTGATAATTATTGGCATTGCGGATGATTTGGGAGAAAATATGACTGTAGGAACTATCGTTGATCTTACACAAGAACGGATCGACAAGGTCTCAGAGGAAGAAGGTTGGGGCGAGATCTCCCTAACCATGACACTTACTGGGCCAGCACCCCTTACAAATGCGGTAACTGAGGAATCATTCAAGTTATTCTGGGAAGTGTTCCCGGTCGGCGGAGCGGCTGTTGCATTGGGGTTGTTTATATTCCATTGTGATTTGTTGCAAACTGGTCGAATCCGTTTCGTCCAGGGAATTAAAGTCATCATTATTGCTGGATTGCCTACACTTTGCGCTGTTTGGGTCACCTTGGGGCTGATTGGATTATTAGACTACGAAGTCACAATGACTGTAATCCTCGTTGGCCCTATAGTCCTGGCTCTTGGGGTTTCTTATGGTTTACACATTACTAACAGATATGCAGAATCCAAAGGCACACCACAAGAAAAAATGTCCGTCGCACTCAATTCAACCGGGCGTGCGGTATTTCTTTCCGCCATGACGACAATAATTGGTTTCATTTCACTAACATTCGCACCTATGAAACCGATTCAAACCGTTGGTTGGGCCTTGGCCGGAGGAATCGTCGTAGTTTACGTTTTGACTATGATAATGGTGCCCAACCTCACCATTCTCCTCGACTTGAAAAAGCCGTCTCATCCTCCACCCAAGATCTTCGTCGCTGCAGTAAATATTCCTATTAAATGGTCAAAGTTAACATTGGTAATTTTCCTTTCCTTGATGCTAATTTCTGCAGGATACAATAGAAACAATGTTGAAGAAAATATCGATCTATTGAAAATGGCTCCTAACGATGTTGGCGCCGTACAGAAGATGGCAGTGTATTCAGAGGAGTTTGAGGCAGGCCAACCTGGATTCCTCCTTGTCAAAGCAGATATTCGTGCAGATCCCGAATTGGGTTTGGGAGGCTTGACTGCAGAACACCCATATGCGAATTTGGAAGGTATTGAGAAGTTAGAGACTAATTGCAATAATGTTGACAACGCTACTGCCGTATCTATCGTATTTTTGATGAAGGCGATTGCTGTTGGAGTGAATGTATCCGGTACACCGATTAATGATTTGATCGAAGACCAACCTCTTCCTGATCCAATCAAAGAGCTTGCAGATTTGATTTTCAACCGAGGGCAAACTGGCAACGTTTCATTCTGGACAGTACTCGATACTCTCGATGCTCAAGAAGACGATGGTGGCAGGCAGATTCAGAATTTCCTTCTGTATGTGTTTTACAATAGTATGACCGAGGAGATGCGGGAGCTATTCATTTCCCCTGATTATCAGAAGACGCTAATTTACATTGACATGCCTTTCATGGATGTAAAGGCTACAGAGAAGACCACCGAGCAAATCAACTCATGGGCTAAAGCAGCTGGCGACTCATCCAATCCTATTGAGGTAGCTGGCGACTCGCTGATTGGCGTAGCCTCGGTAACTATCGAAGTTAACAAACTGATAGTCGACTCACAATGGACATCCTTGGCATTCGCCCTCGGTTTCACGATTTTCACACTGGCAATGGTATTCAGAGACGTCCGTTATGCCATACTTACAACTATCCCAGTAGGGTTTACCGTAGCAATGCAATGGCTTGTAATGGATTCTGGAGGGGTGTCCCTGTCACTAGTGACTGTAATGATTGGGTCGATT